>JBFLWO010000325.1:0-3434 GCA_040757755.1 Actinomycetota bacterium | reverse complement strand
CGGTACCGGTCACGGACGCCGCGTCAGTGGCCGAAGCGGACCTCCGGCAGCACGCGCCCCAGCCACCGGGGACGCCACCACGCCCACCTGCCCGCCAGCCGCAACGCGACGGGGACGAGCAGCAGCCGCACCAGCATCGCGTCGAGCAGCACCGCGATGCCCAGGATGATCCCCATCTCCTTCGGCGGCAGCGGACCCGACAGGGCGAACGTGAAGAACACCGCCACCATCACCGCGCCCGCCGCCAGGATCACCCGGCCGGAGTGGGCGACGCCGCCGACCGCGGCCTCGTACGGGTCCCCGGACCGGTCCCAGTGCTCCTTCGCGCTCGACAGCAGGAACACCGTGTAGTCCATGGAGATCGCGAAGATCATCGCGAAGAAGAACACCGGGCCCCATGCGTCCAGGAACCCCTGCGACTCGAAGCCGAGAAGCCCCGCCAGGTGCCCCTCCTGGAACACGAGCCGGGCGACGCCGAACGCGGCGCCCGTCGCCAGGAGGTTCGTCAGGACGCCGATCGCCGCGACGAGCGGCGCCTGCAGCGCGACGAGGAGGAGCAGGAAGCCGAGGACGAGGACGACCGCGATCACGACGGGCGTGAACGTCTCCAGGGCCGCGGACAGGTCGTGGTTCTCCGCCGCGGCACCGCCGACGAGGACGCCGGCCGGGAGGGCGGCGCGCAGCCGGTCGACCGTGTCGCCGGTCGCGGTGCTCGACGGGTCCGAGGTGGGGATCGCCTGCACCATCGCCAGGCCGTCGCCGCCGGCCTGCGGCGGCAGGGCGCGCGCCACGCCCGCGTCGGCGGCCGCGACCTCGCGGGCCGCGTCCATCTGCGCGGCGGGGCCGACGAGCTGCAGGGTGCCGGGGGCGCCCGGGCCGAACGCGGCCTGCACCTGGGCGTAGCCCTGACGGGACCCGTCGCTCTCCGGCACCACCTTGATCGACGGCATCCCCGTCTGCAGGCCCGCGACCGGGACGGTCAGGACGAGCAGCGCGACGAGCGCCGGAAGCCCGTACAGGAGGGGCTTGCGCCACAGCCGCTCCGCCCAGCGGGCGAACCGGGGGGAGCGGTGCTCCCCGCTGTGCACCCACCGCAACGCCAGCTTGTCGACCCGCGGGCCGAGCTTCGCCAGCGCCGCCGGCAGGAGCGTCAGCGTCGCGAGCAGGATGAAGACGACCGACACCATGATCCCGAGCGCCATCGAGCGGAACGCCGGGCTCGGCACCAGCATCACCGCCGACAGGGAGATCAGCACCGTCAGGCCGGAGAACAGGACCGCCTTCCCGGCGGTGTCCATCGTCTCCGCCACCGCGTCGACCGCCCCCTTGGAACGCCCGAAGAACGCGCCGCGGAACCGGACGACGATGAACAGCGCGTAGTCGATGCCCAGCGCCAGGGCGAACATCAGGGCGAAGTTCATCGCCCAGATCGACACGTCGAACGCCTGGGCGAGCAGGTACAGGGCGCCGGCGGACGACGCCAGCCCGAGGATCGTGAGGAGAAGCGGCAGCCCGGCGGCGACCAGGGCGCCGAACGCCAGGACCAGGATCGCCAGGGTCACCGGCCAGCTGTACAGCTCGGACTTCATCATCGCGGTCTTGTTCGCCTCGTTGAAGTCCGACCACATGCCGGACGCCCCCGTCAGGCTCACGCTGACCCCCGCCCCCGACAGGTCCCCGAGGGGGCCCTTCAGGCGGTCCGCGGCGCGCACCATCCCGGTGGGGTCGGCGGCGGCGCCGGCCATCACCACGGCGGTGTGGCCGTCCTCGCTCACCGTCGCGCCGCGCTCCGGCGGCGTGACGCTCGCGACCGCGCGGTCGGCGCGCAGCACGTCCTGCGCCCGCCCGACGGCGGCGGCGAACGCCGCGTCGTCGACGGTCAGGTCGGGGGAGTGGACGACGACCATCAGGCCGGAGCTCGAGTTGCCGGCGAACGCGCGCTGCACCAGCTCGCGCGCCTTCACCGACTCGGAGCCGGAGTCCTCCCAGCCGGCGCCCGAGAGGGCGTGCTCCGCCTTCGGGGCGAGGGCGCCGAGGGCGACGACCACCGCGACCCAGGCGAGCACGACGGCCCGCACGTGGGTGGCGGACCACCGCCCCAGGCGGCCGATCGGTCCGAGGCCGCTCATCGCGCCCCCTCCCGCAGACCGCAGCGGCGCAGTACGAGAGACGCGGGGCAGTCCCCGAACGCCACGTACATCCACTGGCTCACCGCGACGAACGCGGTGAGGAGCAGGAACCACGTGCTGACCGTGACGGCGAGGACGACGCTCGCCATCGTCATCGTCCCCGCCAGGGCGAACAGGGCCCGCTCCAGGCCCCAGGGCCGGTGGACGCGGGCGGAAAGGCCGGTCGCGCTCACCCCGCCACCTCCTCGCCCATCAGGGACCGAAGCTCCGTGAGCCGCCGCTGGATGCCGCCGCACACGTGCTCGCACATGTCGAACACCGTGGCGTCGGCGATCCGGTAGATCGTGCTGGTGCCCTCCTTGTCGCGGGCCAGCACGCCGGCGCGGTGCAGCAGGCCGAGGTGCTTCGACACGTTCTGCTGGGACGTGGCGAGGTCCTCGGCCAGGGCGCCCACGCTGCGGGGGCCCTCGCGGAGCCGGTCGAGGATGCGGATCCTCATCGGCTCGGAAAGAAGACGGAACCGCTCCGCGATGAGCTCGGCGAGCTCGTCGGGCAGCGGGCGGGGCATGGTCATCGGCCTCCTCCTCGACGGACTGGACGCCGCGGAGACTACTCAACAACCACGAAGTTGTAAAGCGGTGAACTATCTGGACGGGGATGCCGGGCGATTCGGCGGCGCGGGCACGGGAACGACCACGGCATGAGGACCCGCGAGCGACCACATGCCACCCGCGCCGCCCCGCCCCCGCAGGCGCGCCGCCCCGCGGAGGGCTTCAGCGACGACCCGACCGGCGGCCGGCGCCTCACCCGGCGGCTTGCCATCGCCCTCCCGATCGCCGCGGCCATCGGCCTCGCCGGCGGCATCCTGTGGGCCGTCGCGGCGGGGGAATGGCGCATCGCCCCCCTCGTCGCGTTCGGCGTCGCCATGCTCACGGGCGCCGTCCTCGCGGCCGTGGAGGACGGACGCGTGCAGCGGCGCGTGTCCCGTGAGGCCGCACGCCGCCGACACCCGGGCTGAGCGCCCCCGCATCCGTTCCGCCGGAATCCGCGGAGCGCGTGTCGCAGCGCCCACCGCGCTTGTTTCGCGCCGGCCCCCGTGGGGAACCCTGCTCCGGGACCCGACGGTTGGAGGCACGATGCCCGATCTCACCACGCGGATCGGCGACGAGCAGGTCGTCACGCACCCCGACGAGGGGCGCAACGAGATGGAGCAGGCGGAGCTCCACCGCATGAAGGTGCGCGCCATCATCCAGCGCCGGCGCCTGAAGGCGCGGCCCCCGACCCGGCGGGACCGGGGCGGGGGCC
>JBFLWO010000324.1:0-3434 GCA_040757755.1 Actinomycetota bacterium | reverse complement strand
GAGTCGGCGTCGTGACGCCGAACCGGACCCCCGCGGTGGCCTCGTGACCCAGGCGGCCGCCACCCGCGCCGCGCGTGCCCCCCACCCGCTGGGCTGGGTGCCGAATGCGCTCACCGTCGCGCGGCTCGCGGCGCTGCCGGTGCTCCTCGCCGTGATGCTCACCGTGGACGGGCCGACGTCGCCGCTCGCGGCGTGGCTTTTCGGCGGCATCGCGATCACGGACTTCGTCGACGGGAAGCTCGCGCGGGCGCTGCACGCGGAGAGCCGGTTCGGCCAGGTCGCGGACCCCCTCGCGGACCGGCTCCTCATGGCGGTCGGCCTCGTCGGGATCATCCTCCTGGGGCGGCTGCACTGGGCGGGCCCCGCGGTGATCCTGGCGCGGGACGTCCTCAGCATCGTCGCGTTCGCCTGGTACGCGAGGCGCGGCGTGCTGCTGCGGGTGGACATGGCGGGGAAGACGTCGTCCGCCCTGGCGATGGTCGCGACCGGCCTCGCGCTTCTGGTCGACGCCGCCTGGGTGGACGCGGTGTTCTGGGTCGCGGTCGCCGGGTCCGTCCTGACCCTGGCGAACTACTCGCGCACGATGCGTTCCCGGCCGGCGCACGGCGCACAGGAGGGAGCCTCGACCCGCGGATGAGGGTTGTCCCGGGCTCGGGTATGCTGTCGGGACGCCCACGTCCAAGGAGCGCCTCCCGCGATGGAAGCCACGCCTGACCTCACGGCACTGTCCGACGCCGACCTCAAGGAGCTCATCCGGAACCTGATCGCGGAGGAGAAGGAGATCTCGTACCGCCGGCGCGTGCTGCACGGCAAGATCGAGATCGCGAAGTCGGAGCTGATCCGGCGCCTGAAGGGCGCCGAGGACCGGTCCCTGTCGGTCGTGGACGTCGACGCGCTGAGCCGCATCCTGGCGAGCCGCCTGCCCGACCTGGAGCGCCTCGAAGGCGCGGGCGGGTGACGGGCGGCATGACGCCCGAGGCCGCCTGACCGCGCGGAGGAGGGGACGGCGTGTACTGCCCTGACTGCGGATTCCCGCAGAGCGAGGCGCACCGCTACTGCTCGCGGTGCGGGGCGCTCCTGGCCGTGGAGGGCGGCACCGGCGACACCACCGGGCCGTTCGCCGTCCCGGACGTCAACGACGACGGCAGCCTGCCGCCGCTGCGCGTGCAGGGCCCGGCCCTTGCGGTGCGGTCCGGCGGGGGACTGTCCGGGGAGGTGTTCCCCGTGTCCGCGGGGCGCCTCACCATCGGCCGGGCGCCGGACAGCGACGTGTTCCTCGACGACGTGACGGTGTCCCGCCACCACGCGACGGTCACCGTCACCACCGGGGGAGTGGTGCTGGAGGACCTCGGAAGCATGAACGGGACGTACGTGAACCGTCGCCGCATCGAGGGGGGCGAGGAGCTGCAGGACGGCGACGAGCTGCAGATCGGCAAGTTCCGCCTCGCCTACATCGCGTGAGCGACCCGATGGCAGGCGTCCCCGACGGCGCCGAGGCGACGCACGAGGCGGAGGGCGGGAACCTCACGATCGGGGCCGTCTGCGCCCTGCTGAAGCCCGAGTTCCCGTCGATCTCGATCTCGAAGATCCGGTACCTGGAGGACCAGCGGCTCGTCACGCCGCGGCGCACCCCCGGCGGGTACCGCGTCTACTCGCCGCTGGAGGTGGAGCGGCTCCGCACGATCCTGCGGCTGCAGCGCGACGAGTTCCTCCCGCTCCGCGTCATCCGGCAGGAGCTCGAGTCGTCCGCGTCCGGTGCGTTCAGCGTCGCGAACCAGGCGAAGCAGCTGAAGCGCGCGAACCTCACCGAGCCCGCCCCCACCCAGCGGTTCAGCGCCGACGAGGTGCTGCGCACCACAGGGGCGCCGCGGGAGATGCTGCGGGCCCTGGAGGACTTCGGGCTGCTGCACGGCGGGACGGAGGAGGGGTACGACGACACGGACCGGGAGGTGATCCAGACGGCGCTGGAGCTCAGCGCCTACGGGGTGGAGCCCCGGCACCTGAGGATCTTCCGGATGGCGGCGGAACGGGAGGCGGGTCTCCTCGAGCAGGTCCTCGCCACGTCCCTCAGGTCGAAGAACCCGGAGCGGCGGCGGGAGGCCCTCGCGGCGCTCGAGAGCCTCGCGGCGCTCGCCGCCCACATGCGTCACCTCATGCTCGTCTCGGAACTCAGGGAGATCGCCCAGTCGTGAGCCACGTCACCCCCGTCGACCTCGACGCCATCGTCCGCCGCATCCCGAACCACCCGAAGCCCGGCATCCTGTTCTTCGACCTCATGCCGCTCTTCGAGGACCCGGCCGGGCTCGGCCACTGCGTCGAGCGGATCGGGGAGTGGGGCGCGGAGCGGCGCGTCGACGTGGTCGTGGGGGCGGAGGCGCGCGGCTTCATCCTCGGCGGGGCGATCGCGCACCGCCTCGGCGTGGGGTTCGCCGCGGCGCGCAAGCCGGGGAAGCTCCCCAGCGACACCGTGCGGCACGAGTACGAGCTGGAGTACGGCACCGACGCCCTCGAGCTGCACCAGGACGCCATCGCCCCCGGCGCGCGGGTGCTCGTGCACGACGACCTCCTCGCGACCGGCGGGACGGCGCTCGCGACCTGCAAGCTCGTGGAGAAGCTCGGCGGGGTCGTCGCCGGGGTCGCGTTCATCGCGGAGCTCACCTTCCTGCCGGGCCGCGAGAAGCTCGCCGGCTACGACGTCATGTCCCTCATCACCTTCGGGGTCGAGGCGGCGTAGGCGCTCCGCCCCCCGCGCGGGCTCCGCTTCAGAGGTTCCCGAGAGATCCGGCGCGGAGCGCTCGCCCGCCGCGGACGGCGGTGGCTGGTTCGCGTCGCGACCGGCGAGGCGCGACCGTCATCGAGGCGGGCACGTGACCGAGAGACAGTCGCTGGTCGCGCGCGTCACGCCGAAGAACCCGTCACGGAACTCGCTGGCGAGTGGGCGGGCAAAGCGATTCTCCGGCGCTCATCCGGCGGGGCCGGTGACGACCTCGACGTGGACGGTGTCGGGGCCGGTGAGCCCCAGCACCCCGGCGGCGCCGGGGGAGAGGGACAGGTCACGGTCCGCCGAATAGGGGCCGCGGTCGGTGACCCGCACCACGGCGACGCGGTCCCGGTACGTGATGCGCAGCCACGAGCCGAGCGGCAGGGTCCGGTGCGCCGCGGTGAGGGCCCGCGGGTCGAACGGCCGGCCGTTCGCCATCCTCCCGGCCGGCGCGTACCAGGAGGCGCGGGCGTCGAACACCGCGGGGGTCTCTGCGGGCGCGCCCGGCGTGCCCGCCGGCGCTGAGCCCGCAGAGGCGTCGGTCGCGGCGCCGAAGCTCGCGCGGCGCGTGACCGGGTCGAACGCGAACACCCCCGGCAGGCTCCGGGCGGCGACGACGGCGGCCGGGAGGCCCCGCTCGTCCGCCCGCGCCGTCGGCGCCGGCGTGAACGGC
>JBFLWO010000323.1:0-3435 GCA_040757755.1 Actinomycetota bacterium | reverse complement strand
GGTCGCCGCCGTCGCCCTCGGCTGGTCCACGCGGGCGGGCGGCGTCGCCGGGCTCATCCTCGGCGGCGTCGCCGTCGGCGCGTTCCTCGCCGCCGTCCAGACGTTCGTGCAGCAGCAGAACAGCGAGGTGGTGCAGGAGGTGTACGCCTGGATCCTCGGGCGCCTCGTCACCTCCGGGTGGCACGAGGTGCTCGTCGCGCTCCCGTACGTCGCGGTCAGCGTCGCCGTGATCCTGCTCCACCGGCGCGTGCTCGACGTGCTCGCCCTGGGCGACGACGAGGCGGCGAGCCTCGGCGTGAACGTCGCCCGCACCCGGCTTCTCGTCGTCGCCGCCGCCACGCTCGGCACCGCCGCCGCCGTGTCGGTGAGCGGCCTCATCGGGTTCGTCGGCGTGGTCGTGCCCCACGCGGTGCGCCTCCTCGCCGGTGGCGCCAACCGCGTCGTGCTGCCGCTCTCCGCAGTGGGGGGCGCCGCGTTCCTCGTGCTCGCCGACCTCCTCGCCCGCACCGCGATCGCGCCCGGCGAGATCCCCATCGGGGTCGTCACCGCGCTCGTCGGGGCACCCGCGTTCGCCGTGCTCCTGCGCGCCGGACGGGGAGGGGGGACGTGAGCGCCGTCACCGCCCGCGACGTCACCGTCACCCTCGGTGGCGCCCGCGTCCTCGACGGTGTCACCCTCACCGTCGCCGCCGGGGAATGGGTCGGGCTGATCGGGCCGAACGGGGCGGGGAAGAGCACCCTGCTGCGCGCCCTCGCCGGCCTCGTGCGCCACGACGGGGAGGTGCGCCTGGGCGGCGAGCCGCTCCCCGCCCTCGCGCGCCGGGACATTGCGCGCCGGGTCGCGTTCGTGCCGCAGAAGCCGCCGGACCTGCCGTGGATCCCGGTGCGCGACTTCGTCCACCTGGGCCGCACCCCGCACCTCGGCCGCCTGGGGCGGGAGGGGCGCGCCGACCGCGCCGCCGTCGACGCCGCCCTCGCCCGCCTCGACCTGCGCCGCCTCGCCGACCGCCGCCTCGGATCATTGAGCGGCGGCGAGCTGCAGCGCGCCGCCCTCGCCCGCGCCGTCGCGCAGGACGCCCCCGTCCTCCTGCTCGACGAGCCCACCGCCGCACTCGACCTGGGACGCCGGCAGCAGGCCCTCGCCCTCGTCGCGGAGCTGCGCGCCGAACGCGGCCTCACCGTCGTCGCCGCCATGCACGACCTCACCCTCGCCGGCCTGCACGCCGACCGGCTCGTCCTGCTCGACCGCGGGTGCGTCGCCGCCGACGGCCCGCCGCGCGACGTGCTCGAGGAGGGGCTCCTCGCCGCCCGCTACGGCGCCGCGGTGCAGGTCGTCGACGCCGGCGGCGTCGTCGCCGTCGTCCCCGCCCCGACCGGGGGACCGCGGTGGGAGTGACCCTGCTCCTGGGCGGCGCCCGAAGCGGCAAGTCCGGCCTCGCGGTGCGGATCGCCGAGGCGTGGCGGGGGCCGGTCGCGATGATCGCCACCGCCACCGCCGGTGACGGCGAGATGGCGGCCCGGATCGCCGCGCACCGCGCCGAACGCCCCGCCGCGTGGGCGACGGTGGAGGAGCCGCTGCGGCTCGCCGACGCCGTCGCCGGCTGCGACCCCGCCGCCTGCGTCATCGTCGACTGCCTCGGCCTGTGGGTGTCGAACGCGATGGGGGAGGGGTGGGGCGACGCCGACGTCGAGGCGCACGCCGCCCGCGCCGCCGCGGCCGCCGCCGCGCGCACCGCCCCCACCGTCGTCGTGACGAACGACGTGGGGTCGGGCCTCGTCCCCGCCACCCCCCTCGGCCGCCGCTACCGCGACGTGCTCGGCCGCGTCAACCAGACGTGGGCACGGCACGCCCGCCGCGCCTACCTCGTCGCCGCCGGCCGCGTCCTCGCCCTCGCCCCGCCGGACGACGTCATCCACGAGATCACCGACCACGGGAGACACACATGACCCCGCCGCCCGCCGCCCACGCCCTCGCCGACACCGTCGCGTCGATCGCGCCGCCCGACGCGGACGTGGAACGCGCCACGCTCGCCGCGATGGACATGAAGGTGAAGCCGCGCGGCAGCCTCGGCCGGCTGGAGGCGCTCGCGGCCCGCATCGCCGCGATCCGCGGCACAGCGACCCCCGGGCGGCTTCACCCCGCCGTCGTCGTGTGCGCCGGCGACCATGGCGTCGCGCGGGAGGGGGTGAGCGCCTACCCGCAGGAGGTGACGCGACAGATGCTCGCCACCTACGCCGGCGGCGGGGCGGCCGTGTGCGTCCTGGCGCGCGAGGCGGGCGCGGACCTGGTCGTCGTCGACTGCGGCGTCGCGGAGCCGATCGACGACCCTCGGGTCCTGAGGCGCCGCCAGGGGCCCGGCACCGCCAGCATCGCCGACGGCCCCGCGATGACCCGCGCCCAGGCGGAGGCGGCCCTCGAGGCGGGCATCGGCCTCGTCGACGAACTCCACGCCGGCGGAGCCGGCCTCGTCGCCCTCGGCGAGATGGGCATCGGCAACACCACCTCGGCGAGCGCCCTGTGCGCCGCGCTGCTGCCCGCCGACCCCGCGGAGGTCTGCGGCCCGGGCACCGGCCTCGACGGGGCCGGCGTCACCCGCAAGGTCGCGGTGGTGCGCCGCGCCCTGGAGGCGAACCGGCCGGACCCCGCCGACCCGCTCGGCGTGCTCGCCGCCCTCGGCGGCTTCGAGATCGCGACCCTCGCCGGCGTCGTGCTGGGCGCCGCCGCCCGCCGCATGCCGGTGCTCCTCGACGGGGCGATCACCACCGCCGCGGCGCTCGTCGCCGTCCGCATCGCGCCCGCGGCGCACGGGGCGCTCCTCGCCGCCCACCTGTCCCCCGAGCCCGCCCACCGCCGCGCCCTCGCCGCCCTGGGGCTCGCCCCGATCGTCGACCTGGGGATGCGGCTGGGGGAGGGGAGCGGCGCCGCCCTCGCGCTGCCGGTCGTGGGGGCGTCCCTCGCGGTCCTCGCCGACATGGCCACGTTCGCCGACGCGGGCGTGAGCGACAGCGGCGCCTGAGCGGGGCGCACCGGTGGACGGCGAGGCCGGCGGCGGCGGGGCGCGGGCGGCGGTGCGCGCCGCCGCCGCCGCGGTGGCGTTCCTGACGCGCATCCCCGTGGGGCGGGGGATGGGCCTCACCGGGACCGACGTCGCCCGCGGCACCGCCCTCTTCCCCCTGGTGGGGGCGGCGGTCGGTGCCGCCGCCGGGGCGGTCGCGGCGCTGCTGCACGGCACGGTGGGGGTGCTTCCCGCCGCCGCCCTCGCCGTCGCCGTCGACGCCCTCCTCACCGGCGGGCTGCACTACGACGCCCTCGCCGACGCCGCCGACGGGGCGGGGGGACGCACCCGGGAGGACGCGCTTCGCATCATGCGGGACCCGCGGGTGGGAAGCCACGGCGTCCTCGCCCTCGTCCTCGACGTCGTCACCCGCGTCGCGG
>JBFLWO010000322.1:0-3447 GCA_040757755.1 Actinomycetota bacterium | reverse complement strand
ACCGCTGTCCTCGCCGGCCTTCGGCTTCCGCGCCTGGCTCTTGCGGATGCCCGCGGCCGCCGCGGCGTCGTCGTCACCCGTCACGCGGGTGATCTCGTCCTGCACCTGCGCCTTGCGGGACCGCATGAACGCCGCCAGGTCCTTGTTGCCGACGGCGACCGCGGCGGACTCCCGGGCCTCGTACCCGGTCATCTCGCGGCGGAGCGCGTCGACGTACGCGTCGCGCTGCCCGTCGTTGAGGAACTCCGACATGTGGGTGTGCCTCCCTGGGTGTGTTGGTGGGCGTGCCCGCCGGCGCGCGGGGCCGGCGGGCACGGGGGGGTCCGTGCTACGCCGCCGGGGTCTGGTGCGGGGCGCCGCGGACGACGGTCGCCCCGGCGATCGCCCCTGTGGTGGCGCCGGTGGTGGTGATCACCGCCCGGATGTAGCGCTTCCGGCCGATGTAGCCCTGCTTCTGCGGGGTGTTGGACGCGAGGTTCGCGAGGGCCCCGGAGAGGTCCGCGGCGGCGACGTCGGTGTACGTCGAGTTGTCGTCGGACTCCTGAATCTTTGGGGCGTGCGTGCCGTCCGTGACCGCCCCCACGTCGAACTTGACGAGGGCGCCCTCGTAGCCGGCGAGGTCCACGCCGGTGCCGTTGTGGGTCGCGTTCGTCCGGGCCGCCGGGTGGAGCGACTGGACGATCCCCAGGTCCTGGGCGATGTTCGTGCGACTGGACATCTGGTGGTCTCCTTCAGGTTCCCGGGGTCTAGAACGTGGGCGGGACGAGCCCGGTGCCGCTGATGACGGCGGTCGCGGCGGGGTACCGGCCGAACGTGACCGCCAGGTACGACCACACCTGGAAGATCACCTGGAGGCTGTCGCCCTTCGTCTCCTCCAGCACGCGGATCCGGTCGTCGGACTCCATCAGCACGTGGTCCTGGCTGCGGGTCACGACGATGCGGTCCTCGTTCGCGCCGGCGCCCTTCGTCGTCGGGCTGGTGTTGTCCTTGTAGCCCGTGTACCCGCCGATGTTCACGACGGGCCCCTCGAAGTCGGGGGGCGCGGCGCTGATGCCGAGGGCGTTCATCGGGCCCTGGGCGACGGGCAGCACGAACGGCCGGTTCTGCGCGTCGAGCTGCGCGGCGATCCAGTTGTAGCGGCGGGACGCGAACCAGATCCCGTCGGGGGTGCGCTTCCGCGCCTGCTCGATCGCGTCGACGCACCCCCAGATCTTCGGCCACAGCTCGGGGAAGGTGGGGGTGGCGTCCGTGTACGTGACGGTGTTGATCCCGCCGGTGTTGAGGATGCCGAGGACGTCCTCGCCGGCGCCGGTGCCGTCGAAGCACTGCGCCTCCACGCGGTTCGCCTTGTCGGCGAGCAGGTCGCCGAAGACGAGCTCGTCGAACGCCATCGGGGTGGAGTCGAGCGCGGCGATCGGCATGGTGACCTGGCCGGCGACGGTGCGGCGAGGCACCCGGACCATCGCGGTCGTCCAGTTCGACTCCGTCACCTGCTGGACGTCGGAGTACATCCCCGTGGTGGAGCTCGCGACGATGCGGGGGATGTTCACCTCGTCGGTGTTGTCGGGGAGCGGCAGCCGCCGCAGCCAGTTCGCGAACGGGCGGCCGGCGCGGGCGCGCTCCGCGTACTCGTCGAGGAGCCAGACGGGGGGCATGAACTCGCCGCCGAGGCCCTCGATGCGCTGGATGGAGCGCTTCTGCACGAGGAGGCCGGCGTCGCTGAGGGCCCGGCGGAGGTCGGGGGGGATCGAGGACTCGTCGAGCATCCGCTCGAGCGTGTCGGCCTGGACCCGCTCCGCGAGCTCCTGGCGACGCTGGTACTCGTCGGCCATCTCCCGGCCGTGCCGCTCGACGCGTGCGCGGGCGTCCTGGTCCTGACGGAACCGCATCCGGGCGAGGTCCATCAGGTAGCTGCGCTCGGGCCGGTCACGGCGGTACGTGAGGGGCTCCGCGACGACGCGGGCGTCGATGCCGGGCCCGTTGTCGGGGACCTGGGCGGTGCGGGCGCGGTGGACCCTCTCGGCGAGGTCCATCTCCTCCCGGGCGCGCTCGAGGTCCTGCTCCGCGGCGGCGAACGTCGCCTCGAGGGCCTCGACGTCGGCGGTGGCGTCGGCCTCCTCGATCGCGGTCGCGGCGGCGCGGAGGGCCTCGACGGCGGCGCGGTGCGCCTCCCGGGCGCGCTCGACGCGGGCGCTCGGCGGGGTAGTGGTGGGGGCGGGCATGGGTGGTTACCTCCGGGTGTGAAGGGTGGCGACGGCGAGGCGGCTTCTCGCGCGCAGCCGCGCGAGGGTGAGCCGCCGCTCGTCGAGGGGGTCGCCGCCCACCGGGTCCGGTGCGACGGGGTCGGTGGCGCCCCCGGATCCCTCCTCGGGGTCCGGTGCGACGCGGTCCTGCCTCGGGCCCGCCGGGTCCTGGCCGGCGCGACTCAGGTAGTGGCTGAGGGTGCGGGACGCGAGCTGCGAGTCGGTCTGCGGGTACGCGCCCTGCGCGCAGATCGACACGTCGTAGAGCTCCGCGATCTCCGTGATCCGGATGAGCTCGTCCTCGTTGCCGTCCGCGTCGTAGGTGGAGTGCCGCTCGATCCCGTTCGGCGCGATGGTGAACGCGAACGACGCCTGCTTGACGACCCCGAGGCGCATCTTCTTCTCGAGGCGGGCGACGTCGAAGTCCTCCGGGTCGCACCGGGCGAAGAACCTCAGGCCCTCGCCATCCTCCTCCAGCTCGAGGCCGCCGATGCCGGTGACGTCGGTGGCGGCGATCGCCGTCTGGTTGTCGTGCTCGTGGACCAAGTGCACGAGGGGGTCTCGGGAGAGCACCGCGGCGAACGCGCCGGGGGCGATCACCTCCCGGAGGCGCCACCACCCCCAGTCCAGCAGGACGGTCTCCTGGTCGAAGACGGCGGCGTGGCCGCGCATCGTGATGGAGCCGTCGCCGGTGTCGCCGGCGCCGCGGATCTGCAGGCCGTGGATCGGTGCGACGGCACGGCGAAGCTCCGGCATCGTCGCCGGCGTGATCGTGCGGGGCATCGGGCTAGTCCTCCTGGGTGTCGTCGCCGGGGTCCGGCGAGTCGTCCTCATCGTCGGGCGGCTGGGGGTCCTGGCCGCCGCCGCCCTTCGCCGGGGATGTGCCCCCGACTGGCGGCCAGTTGAGGACGTCGCCGGCGGGGTGCGGCGGGTAGCCGAGCTCCGCCCGCGCCTCGTTCGGGGTCTGCACGCCGACCTGCGTGAGGTCCCGGATCTTGTTGGTGGTGGTGGCGATGTCCCCGCGGTGGAAGTCGAACACGTCGAAGCGGGGGTAGCGGCGCCAGTCGGGGTAGAGGTCCCGGTCCCGCGCGATCGCCCGTTCGATCCGCCGGATACGCCCCCAGAGGCTGAACCGGAGGAACACGTCGCTCCAGACCTCCGCGGCCTGCGGGCCGCCGCCCTTCATGGAGGCATGCATCAGCTC
>JBFLWO010000321.1:0-3448 GCA_040757755.1 Actinomycetota bacterium | reverse complement strand
GCGGCGACGGCGAGGCGGCGGCGGCCGCGGATCACTCGAAGTCCTGCCGGATCCAGCTCATCATGCCGCGGAGGCGCTTGCCGACCTCCTCGATCTGGTGCTCCGACTGGCGCCGCGCGGTGGCGTTGAACACCGGCCGGCCGACGCGGTTCTCGGTGAGCCACTCGCGGGCGAACTGCCCCGTCTGGATCTCCCCGAGGATGCGGCGCATCTCGGCGCGCGTCTCCTCCGTGATGATCCGCGGGCCCCGCGTGAGGTCCCCGTACTCCGCGGTGTTGGAGATCGAGTAGCGCATCCCGCTGATGCCCTTCTCGTAGATGAGGTCCACGATCAGCTTCAGCTCGTGGAGGCACTCGAAGTACGCGAGCTCCGGCTGGTAGCCGGCGTCGACGAGCGTGTCGAACCCGGCGCGGATCAGCTCGCTGACACCGCCGCACAGGACCGCCTGCTCGCCGAACAGGTCCGTCTCGGTCTCCTCCGCGAAGGTCGTCTCGATGACGCCGGCGCGGGTGCAGCCGATGCCCTTCGCGTACGCGAGCGCCGTCTCCTTCGCGGAGCCGCTGGCGTCCTGGGCGACGGCGATGAGGCCCGGCGTGCCCTGCCCCTCGACGTACGTGCGGCGGACGAGGTGGCCGGGGCCCTTCGGCGCGCACATCACCACGTCGACGCCCGCCGGGGCGACGACCTGGCCGAAGTGGATCGAGAACCCGTGGGCGAACAGGAGCGTGTTGCCGGCGACCAGGCCGGGGGCGATCTCGTCGCGGAACAGGTCGGCCTGAAGCTCGTCCGGCACGAGGATCATCACGAGGTCCGCCCGGGCCGCCGCCTCGGCGGGCGGCAGCACCTCGAGCTCCTGCTCGCGCGCCTTCGCCACCGACGCGCTGTCCGGGCGCAGGCCCACGACAACGTCGACACCCGAGTCGCGGAGGTTCAGGGCGTGGGCGTGCCCCTGGCTGCCGAAGCCGATGACGGCAACGGTCTTCCCCCGGAGGACGCCGAGGTCGGCGTCGTCGTCGTAATACATTCGCGCTCCCGCGGTCAGGTCGGTCTCGCGCCGCGGCCCATCGCCACGACGCCGGTCTTCACGAGCTCGATGAGGCCGAACGGGCGGACGAGCTCCTCGAACTGGACGAGGACGTCGCTCTCGCCGGTGACCTCGATCGTGAGCGTCTCGGCCGTCACGTCGACGATCTTCGCGTCGAAGATCTCGACCAGCTGGATGATGTGCGCGCGCTCGGCGGGCGCGGCGCGCACCTTCATCAGCGCGAGCTCGCGGGCGACCATGTTCGCCGGGTCGAGGTCGCGGATCTTGATCACGTTCACCAGCTTGTCGAGCTGCTTCGTGATCTGCTCCACGGGGAACCGGGAGGCGTCGACCGCGATGGTCATGCGGGACAGCTCCGGCGTCTCGGTGGGGCTCACGGCGAGGGAGTCGATGTTGAAGCCGCGGCGGGTGAAAAGGCCCGCGACACGGGACAGGACGCCCGGCTTGTTCTCGACGAGGACGGAGAGGGTGTGCTTCACGGGGCGGGAGGATATCCGAAGCACCGGCGTGCGCCGCCCCGGAACGGCGAGTCGTCCGCGCCGGGGACACACGGCCCGCTACCCTCACCGCATGGACGGGCGCCTCCTCGTCGTCGAGGACGACCCCCAGGTGCGCAGCATGGTGGTGCGGATGCTGCGCTACGAGGGGTTCGAGGTGACGGCTGCCGCCGACGTGTCGACCGCGCTCGCCGCGGTGCGGCAGGCCCCGCCCGACGCCGTGCTCCTCGACCTCCTGCTGCCGGACGGCGACGGCATCGACCTGTGCCGCCGCCTCCGCGCCGCCGGCGCCCGCTTCCCCATCCTGATCCTCACCGCGCGGGACGGGGTCAACGACCGGGTGGAGGGGCTCGACAGCGGCGCCGACGACTACGTCGTCAAGCCGTTCTCCTCCACGGAGCTCGTGGCGCGCGTCCGGGCCCTGCTGCGGCGCGCACGGGCCCCCGTCGACGGGGCGGGGCTGCGCTTCGCGGACCTCGTCGTCGACCCCGCCGCCCACGAGGCGCGGCGCGGCGGCAGGGCCATGGACCTCACGCCCCGCGAGTTCGACCTCCTCGTCTTCCTCATGCAGCATCCCCGGCAGGTTCTGTCCCGCGCGGAGGTCATGACCGGCGCATGGGGGTTCGGCACCGTCGTGGAGACGAACGCGGTGGAGGTGTACGTGGGGTACCTGCGCCGCAAGCTGGAGGAGGGCGGCGAGCCGCGCCTGATCTGGACTGTGCGCGGCGCGGGGTACGTGCTGCGCGAGGGCCCGCACGGGCCCGCCCACGAGTGACGTGACCGGGGCGGCGCGACCGGCGGGCGCGGCGGGCGGGGGCGCCCGGTGAACATTCCGGCGCCGCGCCTCCTTTCCACCCGCCTCGCCGTCGCCGCCGCCCTCGGCGTGGCGGTGACCGTCGCGGCGTTCGCCGCCACCGGCTACGTCCTCATCCGCGACGGCGCCTACGACGAGATCGACCGGTCCCTGCGGGTCACCGCCGACGAGGCCGCCATCGCCGCGTCGCGCACCGACCTCGGCGAGCGGGACTTCGCGTCACCGCCCACGTCGCGCGCCGGCGGCGTGACGCCCCGCACCGACCCGTCCCCCGCGCCGGCCACCACGTTCGTGCAGCGCCTGGAGGACGGCCGGCCCCTGGGCCCGGCCCGCATCGCCGGCACCGCCACCACCACGCCCGACCCGCTCCCCGCGCTGCCGCCCGGGCCTCCGCGCACCGTCGACATCCGGGGGGAGCCGTTCCGCGTCGTCGTGCGGGACCTGCCACCGTCGCCGGACGGCCGGCCGCGCACCGTGGAGGTGGCGCGCTCCGTGCGCGACGTGGAGGCCACCCTCGACCAGGCCGCCACCCGCCTCACCCTGGGCGCGGTCGCGGCCTCCGCCCTGGCGCTCCTCATCGCCCTCGTCGCCACCCGTCGCGGCCTGCGGCGCCTCGTGCGGGTGCGGGACGCCGCCGAGCGCGTCGCCGCCAGCGAGGACCTCACCGTCCGCATCCCGGACGACCGGCCGGACGAGGTCGGGGGCCTCGCCACCGCGATGAACCGCATGCTGACGCGCCTCGCCGCCGCCCACGACCGGCTCGCCGGGGCCCTCGACGAGCAGCGCCGGTTCGCCGCCGACGCGTCGCACGAGCTGCGCACGCCCCTCACCGCCCTGCGCGGGGACATCGAGCTTCTGCGCCGCCACGACCTGCCTGCGGGGGAGCGCGCCCAGGTGCTGGAGGAGATGGGCGCCGCCGCCGCCCGGATGGAGCGCATGGTGGAGGACCTCCTCGTCCTCGCCCGCTCCGAGGGGGCCCAGGCGGACCACTGCGCCGACGTGGACCTCGGCGGCATCGTCCGCGAGCTCGTCCGCCCCGGGGAGGACGCCCGCCTTCCCGCCGGTCCGGCGGCCCCCGTCGTGCGCGCCGAC
>JBFLWO010000320.1:0-3452 GCA_040757755.1 Actinomycetota bacterium | reverse complement strand
GGCGAGCCGGGCGCCCCCCGCGGCGGGTCATCCGAGCCGGCCGGCCTCCGCCATGCTCGCGAGCTTCTGCAGCGACTGGTTCTCGACCTGCCGGATCCGTTCGCGCGTGACGTTGAACATGCGGCCCAGCTCGTCCAGGGTGCGGGGCTTCTCGCCGCCCAGGCCGTAGCGCAGCTCCAGGACGCGGCGCTCACGGTAGGAGAGCTGGTTCAGGAGGTCGCGCAGCGCCTGGTCGCGCAGCGCCGCCTCGGCGACGATCTCCGGCGGCGGGGAGCTCTCGTCCGCGAGGAAGCGTCCGAGCTCCGACTCCTCCTCCTCGCCCACCGGCTTCTCGAGCGAGACGATCGGCTGGGCGCTGCGGAGGATGTCCTCGACCTCGGCGGGGGTGAGGCCGGCGGCCGCGGCGATCTCCTCCGCGGTGGGCTCCCGCCCGAGCTGTCCGACGAGGGAGCGCTCCGCCCGGCTGATCTGGTTGAGCTTCTCCACCACGTGCACCGGGATGCGGATGGTGCGTCCCTTGTCCGCGAGGGCGCGGGTGACCGCCTGCCGGATCCACCACGTGGCGTACGTGGAGAACTTGAAGCCGCGCCGCCAGTCGAACTTCTCGACGGCGCGGACCAGGCCGAGCGTGCCCTCCTGGATCAGGTCGAGGAACGGCAGGCCGCGTCCGCGGTACCCCTTCGCGATGGACACGACGAGGCGGAGGTTCGCCTCCACCATCTGCCGCTTCGCCTCCTGGTCGCCCGTCTCGATGCGCTTCGCGAGGGCGACCTCCTGGGCGGCGGTGAGGAGCGGCACCCGCCCGATGTCCTTGAGGAAGAGCTGCAGCGCGTCCGTCGTCTGCTCGACGGGGGACGCGGCCCGCCGCGGCCGCTCCGCCTCGTCGGCGAGCTCGGCGGCGCGTGCCCGCGCCTCGGCCGGCTCCAGGAGCTCGATGCCGGCCTCCTCGAGCTGGCGGTACAGCTCCTCCGCGGCCCGCTCGTCGAGCGCGTACGTGTCGAGCGCCTCGGCGACGTCCTCGATGCTGAGGAAGCCGACCTCCTGGGCGCGCTCCACGAGTGCGCGGAGCTCGGTCCCCTCGAGAAGCCCCGCAAGGTCAGGCGAGAGAGACATCGGCCTCCTGTTCCTTCAACGGTCGCAGGCCGCAGGGCGGCACGGACGCGGCGACCCGGTGATGATGGTGTGGATGGATTCGCCCGGGCCGTCGTGCCTGGCGCGGCCGGGATCCTTACGGGCGATCGACCCGATCCGCCCATGATAGACGCTGCGCGGGGGCTCGACATCCCCTGCCGCGGAGGTCGTGTCGCTCGATGCAGCCACCGGGGCCGCGGTCGCAGGCGGGGAGGCTTACGCTACTGTCCGCCCACGTCATGGCGAAGGCCTCCGACACGCCACGCCCGCGCGACGAGCGTCCTGCGCCCGCACCCGGCCTCCCGGGGAGTGCCGACGGGGCACCCCGCCCCGGTGCCCCGGAGCCCCGTGACGAGTCCGAGGCGACCCGCATCCTCCGGTCCGTCGGCCCGTTCCGCGGGGACGACGAGGAGATCCGGATGCTGTGGCGGCGCTTCCGCGCGTCCGGGGACCCGGCCGCCCGGGAGCGTCTCGTGCTGAGCTACTCGCCCCTCGTCCGGTACGTCGTGGGGCGGCTCATGAGCAACCTGCCGTCCCATATCGAGCAGGCGGACCTCACGTCCTACGGCCTCATGGGCCTCCTGTCGGCGATCGACCGCTTCGAGCCGGACCGCGGCGTGCGGTTCGAGAGCTACGCGATGACCCGCATCAAGGGCGCGATCATCGACGAGCTGCGCACCCTCGACTGGGCGCCCCGGTCGCTGCGCATGCGGGCCCGTCAGATCGAGCAGGCCGGGCTGCGCCTGGAGCACCGCCTGCACCGGGCCCCGACGGAGGATGAGCTCGCCGAGGCCCTCGGGATCCCCGCCGCGGAGCTGCGCGACGACCTGGCGCGCATCGCCAGCTCCACGATCCTCGCCCTGGACGATGCGTGGGGCCTGTCGACCGGGGGGGAGACGACGACCCTGGGGGAGACGGTGCGGGAGGAGGGCGCGGACCCCGCCGACATCCACGCGTCGGGCGAGGTGCGGGCCGCCCTCGCCGACGCGATCGCGCGTCTTCCCGAGAAGGAGAAGATCGTGATCGCCCTCTACTACTACGACAACCTGACGCTGAAGGAGATCGGCGACGTGCTGGGCGTCACCGAGAGCCGCGTCAGCCAGCTGCGGGCGAAGGCCGTGCTCGCGCTTCGGGGGCGTCTGCGCGACGCCGCCGGCGCGGTCGGCTGACGCGCGCCCCGGGATCGGCCCCGGGTCAGCGGTCGGGGCAGGTGAGCCCGGCACGGTCGACGTAGCCCTGCCATCTCGCCGCCGTCGCGGCGAGGCCGGAGGCGGGGTAGAGCGGTTCGAGCTGGCGGAGCAGGGCGACGTGGTAGCAGTGGTAGTTCAGGTCGGCGAGGTAGGTGCGCCACGGCCGCCCGGGGGTGAGCAGGCCGTAGTAGCTCCACGACCCGGAGTCGTGCAGGGGGAGGTACCGCACGAGGCTGGCGTGGCCGCGGTCGGCGGCGTCGCGGGCGACGTCGGCGCCGGCGAGGGCCTCGTCGGCGCCGGGCGCGGCCGGGTCGGAGGCGTGCTGCGCCCCGGTGCGTAGCTCGGCGGCGGCGTCCCTCAGGTTCAGCAGGGTCACCATGAAGCCGTTCAGGGCGGCGCCCTTCCAGGGGTCGTCACCCGGGTAGGCGCGTTCCACGTACCAGGGTGACGCGAGGCCGCCGCCGGGCGGGGCGACCATGCTGCGCACCCCGCCTTCGTCGACGGGGACCGTGAAGGACTGCAGGGCGAGCCGGGCGGCGTGCGCCATCTCGGGGTCCCCGGTGGCGCGCCATGCGGTGGCGAGGAGGTTTGCGACGCGCCCCTGCGCCATGGCGGACATTCCGGGCCGGATCGCGTCGGGGTCGTCGGCGACGTCGTAGTACTCCCAGGCGAGGTACTCGGTGTCCCCGGAGCGGCGCAGGACGCCCATGGTGAGGAGCGTCGCGGCGAGGGCGGGCGCCGGCACGTCGGCGTTCAGTCGGCGCCAGCGCCCGGTCGTGGCGACCGGGTTGACCGCGAAGCCGTGGCCGCGCCGGTACGTGTAGATGACGCCGTCCTCGTCGACCAGGAGGGTGCGTCTGCCGGGTGCGGCGCGCTGGGCGTACCACCAGGCGTTCGCCCGCATGGCGCGCGCCAGCGTGGCGCGACGCCCCTGCGCGTCGGAGCTGCCGTGGCGCCGGTGCAGCTCGAGCAGGTGGGTGACGTCGGCGGCGGTGTCGGAGCCGGGCGCCGCGGCCGCCGCGACCCGTGCGAGGGCCGCGACCGGATCGGGGTCCGCGGCCGCGCCGGCCGGGATCCTGACGGTCGGGGGCGGCGGCTCGACGGGCCGCGGCGCCCCGGGCGCGGGCGCCG
>JBFLWO010000319.1:0-3466 GCA_040757755.1 Actinomycetota bacterium | reverse complement strand
GGCCGCGACGAGCGCGACGGCGAGGGCGAGCACGAGCCACCGGGCCTCGGTCATGCGGGCGAGGATAGCCCAGCAATCGTCGCGCGCGGAGGGCGCGACGTCCCTCGTCCGGGCCGCGGGTTGACGCCGGCGGTCGCGCGGGCGACCGTTCCGGGGATGGAGGTCCTCGACGCCGTCGTCCTGGGTGCCGGACCCGCCGGGCTCGCCGCCGGGCTGTCCCTGGCGCGCGCCGGGGCGCGCGTCGCGGTGGTGGAGGCGGGCGACGAGGTGGGCGGTCTGTGCCGCACGGTGGCGCGCCACGGGTTCCTGTACGACCTGGGGGGCCACATCCTGTTCGTGCGGCACGACGAGCGGCTGGCGTGGCTGCGCGACCTCGTCGGCGACGACCTCGTGTGGGTGGACCGCCCGGTGGCGAGCGTCGCCGGCGGCCGGGTGGAGGCGGGCCGCTACCTCGACCGCCGCCCCGCCGGGTTCACGCCGAACGGCGACGGGGCGGGGTGCGCGTCGGGTCTCGACTTCCTGGCGGTGCGCGCCGGGGGGCGGGAGTGGGTGGACCGGTGGATGCGCCCGTACCTGGAGAAGATCGACGGGCTGCCGCTGGAGCGGATCCCGGCGGCGCGCGTGGAGCGCCTGCTGGTGGGGCAGGCGGCGCCGGACGGGTTCTGGTTCTGCCGCTGGGGGATCGGCCGTCTGATGCAGGCGATGGCGGACGCGACGGTCGCCGCCGGCGGCCGCGTGCACGTCGCGGCGCGCGCCACGGCGCTGCGGGTGGGGGACGACGGCGTGGAGGTCGACGTGGAGGGGCACCGGTCGGCGCGGGCGGAGCAGCTGGTGGTGGCGGTGGCGCCGCACATGGCGGCGCGGCTTCTGCGTCCCGCCCCTCCCCCGCCGCTCGTCGCGCCGCTGCCGATGCGCGCGGTGTGCCTCGTGTACCTGGCGCTCGACCGGGACCGGCTCACCGAGGAGCCGTGGATCCAGGTGGACGACCCGGCGGTGCCGTTCGCCCGCCTCGCCGAGATGCGCAACTGGAGCGCGGACATGGCGCCGCGCGGGCGGACCGTGCTGTGCGCCGAGTGCTACTGCCGCGCCGACGGCGCCGACCCGGTGTGGTCGCTCACCGACGACGCGCTGGGGGCGGCGTGCGCCCGGGCGCTGCACGACCCGCTGGGGCTCGCCGCGGAGCCCGTCGCGTGGCGGCTTCTCGAGGTGGTGCGGCTTCCGCAGGCGTACCCGGTGGTGGCGGTGGACGAGGTGGAGCGCGCGGTCGCCCCCGCCCGCCACCTGGCGGGGCTGCCGGGGGTGGAGGTGGCGCAGGGCGGCGCGGTGGTGGAGGCGATCGACGCGGGGGAGGCGGCCGCGGCGCGCATCGTCGCCGCGGCGCGGTGAGGCGCGCGGTCGGGTAGCCTCGCGGGGGTGACGACCGTTGCGGCACCGTCGGCGGCGCGGCGCTTCCGGGAGCTCCTGAGCCCCGACCGGGTCCTCGACCATCCCCTGGAGCGCGGCCTGTACGCGCGCGACGGCGGCGCGTCGACGAGCGGCGAGTGCGGCCTGGTGGTGCTGCCCGAGTCGACGGCGGAGGTGTCGGCGTGCATGCGTCTCGCCCGGGAGCTGGGGCTGGCGGTGGTGCCGCGCGGCTCCGGCACGGGCCTGGCGGGGGCGGCGGTGCCGCTCGACGGCGCGGTGGTGATGTCGCTCAGCCGGATGCGGCGGATCGTGGAGGTGGATGAGGAGACGCCGTGCGCCTGGGTGGAGCCCGGCGTGCTGAACCTGGACATCACGCAGGCCGTCGCGCACCTGGGGCTTCACTACGCGCCGGACCCGTCGAGCCAGGCGGCGTGCTCGATCGGGGGGAACGTCGGCACGAATGCGGGCGGCCCGCATTGCCTCGCCCACGGCGTCACCGCCCAGCACGTCCTGGCGTTGCAGGTGGTGCTGGCGGACGGGGAGGTGCTGGAGCTCGGGGGGCTGGCGCCGGACCCCCCGGGCCTCGACCTGCGCGGGTTCGTGGTGGGCAGCGAGGGCACGGTCGGCGTCGTCACGCGCATCTGCGTGCGGCTGATGCGCGACCCGCCGGCGGTGCGCACCACGCTTCTCGACTTCCCCACGGTGCGGGCGGCGGGGGCGACGGTCAGCGGCATCATCGCGGCGGGGGTGGTGCCCGCCGCGATCGAGATGATGGACCGGCCGATGACGCGCTGCGTCGAGGAGTTCGTCGGGGCGGGGCTGCCGGTGGACGCGGCGGCGGTGGTGCTGGTGGAGGTGGACGGCAGCCCGGCGCAGGTGGACGCCGACACCGCCGTGGTGGAGCGCGTGGCGCGCGCGAACGGGGTGGGCGGGGTGCGGGTCGCGGCGGACGAGGCGGAGCGCGCGCTTCTGTGGAAGGCGCGCAAGAGCGCGTTCGGCGCGATCGCCCGGGTGAAGCCGAACTACTACCTGCACGACTGCGTGGTGCCGCGGACCCGGCTGGTGGAGATCCTGGAGGCGGTGTACGCGATCGCGGAGCGCCACCGCCTGCTGATCCTGAACGTGTTCCACGCGGGCGACGGCAACCTGCACCCGCTGATCGCGTACGACCGGCGCGACGCGGACGAGACGGCGCGGGTGCAGGCGGCGGGCGCGGAGATCATCGAGGCGTGCATCGCTGCGGGCGGCACCCTGTCGGGGGAGCACGGCATCGGCCTGGAGAAGCGGGACTTCATGCCGCTCGCGTTCTCGGCGGAGGATCTCGACGCGCAGGCGTGCGCCCGCTGGGCGTTCGACCCGGAGGGGCGCCTCAACCCGGGGAAGGTGCTTCCGTCGGGGAGCCGCTGCGGGGAGGTGGCGCTGGCGGCGGGGGCGGCACCGCCCGGCACGTGGATCTGACGCCCGCCTCGCCGCAGGCCGTCGCCGCCGCCCTGGCGGAGGCGAGCCGGGCGGGCCGTCCGGTGACGCCGGTGGGGGGCGGGACGCGGTCGCGGCGCGGGGCGGCGGGCCGCGCCGCCGAGCCGTTGAGCGTCGCCGCCCTCGACGGGCTGGTGGAGCACGAGCCGGCGGACATGACGGTGACGGTGCAGGCGGGGATGCCGGCGGCGCGGCTGGCGGAGGTGCTGGCGCCGCACCGGCAGGCGTGGCCGCAGGCCGACGTGCGCCCCGGGTCCACGGTGGGCGGCGTGCTCGCATGCGGGGCGTCCGGCCGCCTGCGCCTGCGGTACGGGCCGGTGCGCGACTCGCTGCTCGAGGTGGTGCTCGCCACGGGCGACGGCAGGCTCGTGAGGGGCGGCGCCCGCACCGTGAAGTCGGTCACCGGCTACGACCTGCCGCGGCTCGCCGTCGGGTCGCTCGGCGTGCTGGGGGTCGTCGTCCAGGTGACGCTGAAGGTGGCGCCGGTGCCGGACGCCGCCGCGTGGTTCGCGGCGGGGGGCGGCGTGGAGGAGCGGCTGGAGCTGGCCCGGGAGGTGCTCGCCCGGGTGCACCGGCCCGCCGCGGT
>JBFLWO010000318.1:0-3466 GCA_040757755.1 Actinomycetota bacterium | reverse complement strand
GAGCTCCCGCAGGCGCCTGAGCTGGCGCGACGCGCCGTTCCCGTCGAGCATCGCGGGGATGCGGGCCAGGAACGGCGCCAGGCCGAGCAGGGCGTGCAGCGGCTCCGACCATTCGACGAGGGCCTCCACGGCGGCGGCCGTGGGGCGCGTCTCGCCGCGGTCCAGGTCGATGAGCCGCCCCTCCACCCCGTCGCGCTGCGCCCGCCAGATGTTCTCGTCGATGAGCCGGTGCGGATGCGCCGGCAGCGGCCGCCCCTCGTCGTAGTCGCGCAGGAACGCCGCGATGCACGCGACGATGAGGGCGCACACGGCGAGCGCCTCACCCATCTCGGTCTGGCCGTCGCAGATGCGGAACTCGAGGGTGCCGAACGCGTGGTGCGGGCGGACGCTGTGCCAGATCTGGGTGCTCTCGACGATCGAGCCGGTGCGCTCCAGCAGCCGCACGTAGGCGGCGTACTCGTCCCAGGAGGCGAACGCGTCGGGGACGCCGCAGCGCGGGAAGCTCTTCGTGAAGATCTGGGTGCGGGTCGACGCGAGGCCGGTGGCACGCCCCCCGAACACCGGGCTGTTCGCCGACAGGGCGAGGAGCTCGGGAAGGACGCTGCGCAGCGCGGTGTTCACCGCGACGGCGCGGTCGGCGCCCCGCACGCCGCAGTGCACGTGGATGGACCAGGTGTTGTTGATCCACGCGATGTAGCCGAGCTCGTCGCGCACGCGCCGGTAGTGCTCGGTGTCGATGATGCGCTGGTCGCGCCAGTCGCTGAACAGGTGCACCCCTGCGATGCCGAGTCCGATGCCGAGCCGCTCCGCCAGCGCCGCCGTCGCGAGGCGCCCCTCCACGAGGTCGCGCGCCGCGCCGGCGAAGCCCGCGTGGGGCGCGGTGCGGTACTCGATCTCGCTGGAGATGAGCTCCCCGGCGAGCCGCGGGCGCATCGCCTCGTCGGCGGAGGCGTGGAGCTCCTCGAAGCGGCTGGTGAGGGCCATCGTCGCCGGGTCGAGGAGCTGGTACTCCTCCTCGATCCCGACCGTCAGGTCGGTCGACGCCTCGAAGCGCTCCCGGACCCCCGCGAGGACGGATGGCGCCTCACTGGAGCGGGCCGACGACACGGCCGCGGAGGATACCAACACCCCCCCGGGGGGGTGCGCTGAAGGATCTCCCCGCATGCCGACTCGCCGGAGGGGTTCCGTGACGATCCTTCAGCGGGGTGCCCTCGGAAGTCCACGTCACGATTCCGGAGGGGCCGCCGATCGGCGCCGCACGACTCGCATCGTGCGTGGCGGCGCGTCCTTGCGGGCGTTCCCGGCGCCCGGCGATGACGGGCGCGCATTGCTGGATCGCAACGCGCGCCCTGCAAAGGCCCGACCGTTTCGGGCGCGGGCCTACGAGAGGTAGAAGTAGAGGGCGTACAGCAGCTCGACGGCCGGGCTCGAGGTGTGCACGGTCACGTCGGACGGCACGGAGAGCAGCGCGTCGGAATAGTTGAAGATGATCTTCACCCCGGCGGCGACGAGGTCGTCGGCGACGGCCTGGGCGGCGGACGCCGGCACCGCCAGCACCCCGACCATGATCGACTCGGTCGCGACGACCTGCGGCAGCTCCGAGTAGTGGCGGACGTACACGTCCCCCACCCGCATCCCGACCCGGTCCGGGTCGACGTCGAAGATCGCGGCGATCCGGAAGCCGTGGTCGCCGAACACCCCGGAGCCGGCGATCGCCTGCCCGAGGTTCCCCGCGCCGAACAGCGCGATGTTGTGCTGGCCCGACGTCCGGAGGATCTTCCGGATCTGGGAGATCAGCATGTCGATGTCGTAGCCGACGCCCCGCTTGCCGAACTTCCCGAAGCCGGACAGGTCCCGCCGGATCTGCGTGGGGTTCACGTTGGTGTACTCGGAGATCGCCTGCGACGAGATGCTCGTCTTGCCCATCTTCTTGGCCTGCGTGAGGACCTGGAGATAGCGGGAGAGGCGGGCGGCGACGCCGAGGGTGAGACGGTCGATGCTCAAGGTGCGGACTCACTCAGTTTGTAACAGGGAGCTACAAGCTACCGCTCCGGAGCCCGTCACGGAAGGGCACGGGCCGAATCGGCCCGGCGGGGCCTACTCGAGGCCCAGCTCCCGCCGGCGCAGGACCCGCTGGCGGTCGAGGACGTAGCCGCGCAGGCGCCGCCGGTCCACCGGCTCCATGTCGAGGATCGCCATGCCCGCCGTCCAGGTGCGGGCCTGCCGGTCCTCCCGCGACCACACGACCCGCACGCGCATCGGCAGCACCCCGAACCGGCCGCAGTCCAGGGACGCGTCGAGCAGCTCGCCCGGCAGGATCTCCCGCGCCGACGACACCCCGAGCCCGCCGACCGACACGTTCAGGCTGGTCGCGGTGAACCGGTCGCCCGCCCCGGTGGCGTCGCGCAACGCGACCGGGAGGGTCGCGGGGACGCGGACGAACTGGCGGCGCTGCAGGCGCGTCGGCGGCGAGGTCATGCGGGCCCCGTAGCCGCGCTCCCCCGGGACGGGTCCGCGCACGATCACGGCACGCACCTCGCACGGCACCCCCCGGACCCGGTAGGTGATCTTGAAGTCCCGGCCCAGGGGCAGCTGAACCTCGCGGCCGCCGACCCGCGGCGGCTCGACGATGACGACGTCGCCGTCGACGCCGAGGGCCATCGACCCGACGGGCGTGCCGACGAGCCCCTCGAGCCAGATCTCCTGGTCGGTCGCGGGGGGTGGACCGAGGTCGATCCACGGGGTGGCCGCCCGCCTCTGCACGGTCGTCATCGTGTCCGACTTTTCGACCGTCCGATGCCGCACTTGAGGGGTCCGGCAGGGGCGGCCCGCCGGCCCCGGGTCAGCGCAGCGGGAAGGGCTCGCTCTCGGCCCGCAGGGAGGTGCCGTCCGGCGCGGACGCCGTGACGCGCAGCCGGTAGCGGCCGGCGGGGACCTCCACGCCGGTGGCGAGGCGCCGGGACACGAGGAACCGGTACGTGCCGGTGGGCCAGTCGCCGCGGCTCTTCTCCCCCGTCACCGGCAGCGGGTCCCCGCCGCCGGCCGGCACGAGCCACATCGCGACGCCGTGCAGCGTCACCGACGCGAGCCGGTCGCCGTCCCGCTCGTGGCGGCCCACGACGACCGTGGCCTCCACCGCCCCGGACTGGGTGGCGATGCGCGGCACGCCGAGGGCCCCCGACGGCGGCGGGGCGGGCGGCAGCGCGACGAACGGCGCCCACGCCACGGGGTCGCCGCCGCCGGCGGGCGCGACGACGAGGCGTCCCGTGAGGGGCTCCTCGCCTCCCGGGATGCGGAACGCGACTCCCCGCCGCACCCCCGCGCCGACGTCCACGTCCTCCCCGATCGTGACGGGCTCCCCGCCGCCGGTGTCGAGGGTGACGCGGTACCGGGCGTCGCCGCCCGTGAGGTCGTGCAGGGCGACGGCGACCCGGGTCGCCGTGTGGCCGCGGGTGACCGACACGAT
>JBFLWO010000317.1:0-3467 GCA_040757755.1 Actinomycetota bacterium | reverse complement strand
ACGCCGCGATCTCCGGCTCGAAGTCGTCGGCGTCGAGGTCCAGCAGGTCGACGGCGACGAGGCCCGCCGCGCGAGCCGTCGCGACCTGCCCCTCCCCCCGCCGCAGGGCGTCCCCGAGGGCCTCCAGGCGCGCCGCGCTGCGCCCCATCGCCGCGGCGAGGTCCGTCCCCGCCTGCAACGCCAGGCTGAGGGCCAGGGGGTTGTCCGGGTCGTCGCTCGCCGCCCACTCCGCGGCCAGCGCGAACGCCTGCGCGTCACCCGGCTCCGCCCGCCCCGCCCCCCGCGCGACGGCCGCCTCCGTCGGCGCCCGCAGCTCCGGCCACAGCGCCGCCGCCGTCCGGCGGATCAGCTCGTCGACGTCGGTGCGCCCCGCCTGCAGCGCCGCGGCGAGGGTGCGCGCCTCGTCCTCCAGCAGTCCCCGCGGGAACCGCAGCCCCGTCAGGGACAGGACGCGCCGCAGCGCGGCGGGGGCGTCACCCCCCATTGCGGGACGCGACGACCGGGTGCTCGATCGCGCCGAGCCCGTCGATCTCGACCCGGACACGGTCACCGGGCGACAGGAACCAGGGCGGCGTGCGCCCCACCCCCACGCCGGCGGGCGTCCCCGTCGTGATCGTGTCCCCCGGCTCCAGCGTGAACGACGCGGAGCACCAGGCGATGAGCTCGGCGACGCTGAAGATCATGTCCGCGGTGCTGCCGTCCTGGCGCAGCTCCCCGTTCACCCACGTCCGGATGGTGAGCGCCTGCGGGTCCCCGACCTCGTCCGCGGTCGTCACCCACGGGCCGAACGGCGCGAACGTGTCGCCGCCCTTCGCCCGCACCCACTGCGGCTCCTCCCGCTGCCGGTCGCGGGCGCTGACGTCGTTCATCACCGCGTACCCGAAGACGTGCTCCAGCGCGCGCTCCGGCGGCACGTCGCGCGCCTCCCGGCCGATCACCACGGCGAGCTCCCCCTCGTAGTCCAGCTCCGTGGTGTACGGGGGACGCACGACTGGGCCGCCCGGCCGGGTCACCGACGACGGCAGCTTCGCGAACAGCAGCGGCTCCCGCGGCGGCTCCTTGCCGGTCTCGGCCGCGTGGTCGCGGAAGTTCAGGCCGACCCCGATGAGCTTGCCGGGGCGGAACGGGGCGAGGAGCGCGACGTCGGCGAGGGGCACCGGGTCGCCGGGCCGCCCCGGGTCGTCGCCGCGGATCACCGCGAGGACGTCCGCGACGGGGAGCGGGCGCACCGCGTCGCCGTCCACGACGCCCGCGACGGGGGCCGCATGGCCGGGGGGGAGGAAGGAGCACAGACGCATGGCGGGTATCCTACGGGCCGGGCCGACCCCGTCCTGGAGGACATCGACATCAGCACGAGAGCGGAGAACGCCGAGCCGGCGGCACCCCCGACGCTGCGCCAGAGGTACACGGACGGCGCGCGCGCCGCGATCGCCCCGGTCGTTCGCGGCCTCGCCCGCCTCGGCATCACGCCGAACGCGATCACCTTCATCGGCCTCGCGGGGGCGGTCGCGACCGCCGGGCTCATCCTGGGCCGCTACTGGCTCGCCGCCGGGTTCGTGTTCGCGGCGGCGAACATCATGGACTCCCTCGACGGGTCCCTCGCCCGCCTCACCGGGCGTGAGACCCGGATGGGGGCGTTCCTCGACTCCACGTTCGACCGGCTCAGCGAGGCCCTGATCCTCGGCGCGATGGGCGTGACGCTGGGACAGGACGGCACCCACTGGGCGGTTGCGGTCACGTTCGTCGCGGTCGCCGCCTCGTTCCTCGTGTCGTACACCCGTGCGCGGGCGGAGGGTCTCGGCGTCCACAGCAACAAGGGCGGCCTGATGAGCCGCCCGGAGCGCCTCGTGCTCACCGCCGCCGGCGTCTTCTTCGCGCCGATCCCGGGCGTGCTGGAGACGGTCGTCGTGGTGCTGGCCGCCCTCAGCGCGCTGACCGTCGTGCAGCGTCTGCTGCACGTCCGCGCGGCCCTCGCCCGCGGCGATCGCGACACCACGGGGTAACCCGGGGCGCTAGCGTTCGGGGGGTCCACCGCCCGACCGTGGCCGATCCCCTCTCCATCGCGCTCGTCCTCCCCCACGCCTGGCCGGCGCGGGACGATGTCGGCTGGCATGTCGAGGCGCTGGCGCATGCGCTGGCCCGCCGCGGCCACGCGGTCACGCTTCTCGCCGCCACCGCCGACAAGGACCTGCTGGTCGCGGGACGCGACGCGTTCCGCGCCCTCGCCGGCGGCGACGTGTCGGCGCTGCGCGCGCGCCCCGGCGAGATGCGCGTCGTCGCGATCGGGCGGTCCCTGCCGGCCGGCGGCGGACGGCGGGTCGCCGGCCCCCTCGACATGGCGACGAGCCTCGAGAACGCCCTCACCCTCGTCCCGTTCGACGTCGTGCACCTGCACGAGCCGCTCGCCCCCAGCCCGGGGCTGTCGGCGCTGCGCCACGCCCGCGGCGTCACCGCCGCCACCTTCCACGGCCACGACCAGCTCGCCGGCGTCGCGTTCCTGCAGCCGCTCGTCGACCGAGCCCTCGCCCGCGTCGACGTCTGCACCGCCACGACCGAGGTCGCCCGGCGCGCCCTCGGCGACCTGCTGCCCCGCGACTACATGCTGGTCCCGGGGGGCGTCGACCCGGCGGTGTTCGCCCCCGGCGCAGGCGAGCCCGCCGGACCGCCCGGCCTCGTCGTGGTGGCGCGCGAGCGCGACCGGGCGGGGCTGCGCTTCGCGATGCGCGTGCTGCGCCTGAGCGACCTCCCCGCCGTGGGGCGCGTGACGGTGATCGGCCCGCCCGACGCGCCGTGGCGGACGCGGGCGGCCGTGCCGAAGGCGCTCCGCCCGTTCGTGACCGTGGTCCCCGACGGTGGGCCGTCCACGCGGGCGGAGGCGTTCGCCAGGGCGCGTGTCGCGGTGGTGCCCACCCCCGGGGACGTCGGCAGCCCCGCGATGCCCGAGGCGATGGCCTGCGGGCTCGCCGTCCTGGCGCCGCGCTGCGAGGAGCTCGACCGGCTCCTGGCCCACGGGCGGGAGGGCCTCGCCCTGCCGCCGTTCGCCGCCGAGGCGTGGGCGGCGGCCGTGGACGAGGTCGCCGCGGACCCCGGCCGGCGCGACGCGCTGGGCGCGGCCGCCGCCACCCGCGCCCACGCCCGCTCGTGGGACACCGTGGCGGCGGAGCTCGAGGCCCTGTACCGGGTGGCCGCGGCCCGCCGGGCGGCGGGCGGCGCCGAGCATCGCGACGCGGCCCCCGGACGGCTGCTCGTCGACCTGCGCGTACGGCCCGGCCCGGGCCTCGACGCGGCGGCCATCATCACGGCGTGCCGTGACCGCGGCCTCGGCGCGGTGGGCGTCGCGGCGCCCGGCGGGGTCGGCCCCGCCCTTGCGGTCGCCGCCGCCGCCCCCGCCGACCTGCGCGTCATCGTGGGGCAGGAGATCGCGACGGAGGACGGCGTGATCGTGGGCCTCCACCTCGTCCGCGACG
>JBFLWO010000316.1:0-3469 GCA_040757755.1 Actinomycetota bacterium | reverse complement strand
CTGCCGGGCGTGGTCGTGGCCCTCGCCCTGATCGGCATCGCGTCCGGGCCCGTGCCAGTGCTCGCCGGGTCGGCGACGCTCGTCGTCGCCGCCCACGCCGTGCGGTACCTGCCGGAGGCGGTTGGGGCGATGCGCGGGTCGATGGCGCGGGTGCCGGCGAGCCTGGAGGAGGCGGCCCGGGCGCTCGGCGCACGTCCGGCGTCCGCGTTCCTGCGCGTCACGCTGCGGCTGTCCGCCGGCGGCCTCGTCGCCGGCGGGCTGCTCGTGTTCCTGTCGGCGATGAAGGAGCTGCCCGCGACCCTGCTCCTCCGCCCACCCGGGTTCGACACCCTCGCGGTGCGCGTGTGGGTCGACTCGAGCGAGGGGCTCTACCGTGACGCGGCGGCCCCGGCGCTCCTCCTCATCGGTTTGTGCGCCGCCGCCCTCGTCCCGCTCCTGCGGGGCGGCCGCGGCGGGGACGTCCTCTGACGCCGTCCGGACGCCCCGTGGCGCCGATGCCGGAGCCGGGACTCGAACCCGGACGCCCGAAGGCCGGGGAGTTTAAGTCCCCCGCGTCTACCGATTCCGCCACTCCGGCGAGGCCCGCAGACTCTAGCCCCCTGCGCCCGAGGCCAATGCCGGTCTTCCCAGGGCGCGCGTTGCGATGCAGCAATGCGCGCCCGTCACCGCCGGACCGACGGGAACCCCTGCTCGGACGAGGCCGCCGCGCACTCCCCGACTCGAAAGTCGCTGACCGGCGGCCCGCTCGGAATGAGGCTGCGGACTTTCGAGTCGAGTCTCAGCGTCCGAAGCTGGCGGGACCGGGGGTGCGGTCGACGGCGGCGACGCGGGCCCGTTCGATGCGCCGCGCCCAGGGCTCCGGCAGCACGGGCCAGCGGGCCAGGACCTGCGCGTGGCGGATGTGGCGGTAGTTCTCGCCCTTCGCGTAGATGAGGCGCCGCTCGTCGCGCGGGTCGCGCACCCGGTTCACCGCCTCGACGAGCCCGTCGAGCATCGCGAAGCGCTCCACGCCCTCCCGCTCCGCGTCCTCCCGCTCGCCGCGGGGCCTCGCCACACCCGGGTCCGGCGCGCCCATGGCGGGATCCTACTGCCGCCGGCAACGCCACCGGAAAAAATCGCGGCGGCGGCGTGTCAGGGGTCGGCGCATCCGGCGCGCAACGCGATCCCGTCGAGGATGTCGCGTTCGCTCACGACCAGGCCGGGCGCCCCGAGGAGGTCGAGGACGGTGAGGACGATCACGGCGCCCGCGACGATCACGGGGGCCCGCTCCGGCTCGAGACCCGGGATGCGGCGGCGCTCCTGCAGCGGCACCGACGCGAGTCGCTCCGTCAGGGCCGCGATCTCCTCCCTGCCGAGCCGCATGCCGTGCACGAGGACCGGGTCGTACCCGCCGAGCAGGATGGCGGCCAGGGTCGTGACCGTCCCGGCGACCCCCACGACCTGACCGGGGGGAAAGTCGCGCAGGGCGGGGCCGGCGACCGCCGCGACGTGCCGCGCCAGCGCCTCCCGCTCGGCGTCGCCCGGCGGGTCGCCGCGCAGGTGGTCCTCCGTGCAGCGCACGCTGCCGAGCTGCAGGCTCACCCCGTGCCGCATCAGGCCGGCGGCGCCGTACACCACCTCGGTGCTGCCGCCGCCGACGTCCACGACCAGGGCCGGCGCCCCGTCCTCCACCGCGAGGCGCGCCCCGGCGTACGCGAGGGACGCCTCCTCGTCGCCTGTCAGGACCTCGCACGGCGCGCCGAGGCGACCCGCGACGACGGCGAGGACCTCGTCGCGGTTCGGCGCGTCGCGCACCGCGCTCGTCGCGACCGCCGCGACCGCGTCCGCCCCGAAGTCCCGGATGCGGCGACCGTAGTCGGCGAGGCACGCATCGAGCCGGGCGACGGCGTCGGCGGCGAGGGTGCCGTCGTCCCGCGCGCCACGGCGCAACGCCGTGATCGTCGTGGCGCGCTCCCCCGCCGGCCCCGCCGCGTCACACCCCGTGCACAGGAAGAGCCGTGTGGAGTTCGACCCGATGTCGACGACGGCGACGCGCCGCCCCGCCCCCGCGTCCGTCACCGGCCCAGGTACCGCATCGGTGCGCGAAGGACGGCGACCGCCCGGCCCGCGTGCCGCGCGAGGATCTGCGCCAGGGCGAGGCGGGCCCGCAGCGACTCCACCTCGCGCGCCAGGTCCGCCTGCTCCTGCGTGACGCGGGCCATCGCGGTCTGCGCCCGCTCCGCCTCGGCGGAGAGCACCGCGACGTACTCGCCGACGCGCCGTTGCGCCCGGCGCGCGACCCGGTACAGGACGATCCCGCGGATCGCGGCGACCGCGACGCCCACGATCACGAGGACGCCGAGGGCGAGCGCCGACAGGCCCACGGCGTGGTCGAGTACCCAGTCCACGGCGCGCAGTATGACCAATAGACTCGCTTCGCCGGGGCGGCACCGAACGGACGGGGGCGGGTGCGTGGGCAGGATCGTGTGGGTCGACGTGTTCGCACCGCGGCCGCTGTCCGGCAACCCGCTCGCCGTCGTCCTCGAGCCCGAGGACCTCGACACGGAGCGGATGCAGCGTCTCGCCGCCGAGCTCGGCCTGTCGGAGACGGTGTTCGTGTTCCCGCCGGACTCACCGTCGGCGGCGGCACGGCTGCGCATCTTCACGCCCGCGGCGGAGCTGCCGGTGGCGGGGCACCCCGTCGTCGGCGCCGCGTGGGTGATGCACGCGGCGGGCGACATGTCGGCGGACGGGGTGGTCGAGACCGGCGTCGGCCCGCTGCGGGTGCGGGTCTCGGGTCAGGTCGCGACGATGATGCAGGCCACGCCGGAGGCCGGTGCCCTCGTCGACGCCGACGAGGTGGCGGCCGCCTGCGGGGTCGCCGCCGCGGGGGCCGGGGAGGCCCCCGCCCCGGCGCAGGTGTGGAGCACCGGCGTGCCGCAGCTCATGCTGCCGGTCGCCGACACCGAGGTGCTCGCCGGCGCCCGCCCCGACGCGGCCGCCCTGGCGCGCCTCGGCGAGAGGGACGGCTGGCGCGGCGTGAGCCTCTACACCCTGACGGGGCGCGACGCAGGCCGGGTGGAGGCTCAGGTGCGGCACTTCGCCCCGGGCATCGGCGTGCTGGAGGACCCCGCCACGGGCAGCGCCGCCGGCGGCCTGGGCTCCTGCCTCGCCGCCGCCGGCCTGGGTGACGGGGCGGCGCTTCAGCTCGTGGTGCGTCAGGGGGCGGAGATGGGCCGCCCCGGGGAGATCGCCGTGCGTGTCACCGTGCAAGGCGGCGTGCCGCGGCGGGTGCAGGTGGGCGGGCGGGTCGTGCCCCTGTTCCAGGGGCGCCTCATCCGCCTGTGACGCGCACGCTCATCCTCGACTACGGCGGGGTCCTGTGCGGGCCGCACGGCGCGGCCGAGCGCGCCGAGATCGCCGCGGTCCTGGGCCGCGATGGCGACCCCCTCGACGCCGCCTACTGGGAGCACCGCGCCGCCTACGACCC
>JBFLWO010000315.1:0-3473 GCA_040757755.1 Actinomycetota bacterium | reverse complement strand
GTCGGGCTGCGTGAACGTGTCGGAGCTCGTGGTGGCGGTGCTGGCCGCGGACCCCGACGCGCTGCGCGCCCCCGCGGAGCCCCTCAGCGTCATCCTCGACGCGGCGGGGCTGGAGGTGCGCGGCGAGCACGCCGGGCGCGCCGGCAGTGAATGGCTCACCCCCGCCGAGCGCTTCCACCGGATGCGCCGCGAGATGAACGAGCAGGTGTACGGGTTCTCCGACTGCTGCCACGACGCGTTCGCCGTGGTGGAGGACGCGTTCCGCGCCGGCGTCGACGACACGCGGCAGGTGACGGCGGCGCTGGCGCACGACCGGGTGGCGGAGGCGTTCGCCCGGCATGAGATGTCGTTCGCCGGGCCGCACTCCCGGCGCGCCGCCGACATGCTCGACGAGTTCGCGCAGGACCTCCTCGAGGAGGCGCGCGGCAGCGACGCCGCCGCCGTCTGGTACGTGCGCGCACTGGCGCTCGAGGGGCTGGGCCGGGCGGTGGAGGCGGAGGCGGCGGCCCGCTCCGCGCTGCGCGCCGACGCCGCCCATCAGGGCGCCCTGGAGGAGCTCGCGACGTACGCGGAGGAGCGCGGTGACGCCGCCGCGGCCCTCGACCTTCTGCGCCGCGCCGGCGTGCCGGGCGGGGACCCCCAGTCGGTGCGCCTCGCCACGATCACCGCCGCCGCGACCGTCCCGAAGGTGGGCCGCAACGACCCGTGCCCGTGCGGGTCGGGGCGCAAGTTCAAGGCGTGCTGCCTCGACCGGCCCCGGCTCGACGAGGATCTGCGCTTCGCCTGGCTCCTCACGCGCGCCGTCGAGTACGTCAGGGGCCCCGGCCGGCGGGACCGCGTCGCGCACCTCGCCGCGCACGCCCTCGGGGCGGCGGGCAGCGACGCCCACCCGATGGAGCGGGGCATGGCCGACCCGCGGCTGCACGAGCTCGCCCTGTTCGACGAGGGGATGATCGACGGCTACCTGGCGGAGCGCGGCCCGCTCCTTCCGGCGGCGGACCGGGACCTCGCCGAGTCGTGGGCGGGGTGCCGCCTCGCCCTGCTCGAAGCGCTCGACGCGCCGCAGGACGGGCGGCTGCGGGTGCGCGACACGGGCGGCGGCGACGAGCTGACCCTCCTCGTGGGCGACGAGACCGAGTGCGCCGCCGGGGACTTCCTCCTCGGCCATGTGCTGCCGCACGGCGACGCGCTGCGCCTCGCCCCCGCCTGGGTGCGCGTGCCCGTGGAGCTGCGCGACGCGGCGCGGGAGATGGCGGGGGGCGACACCGCCGCCTGCGACTGGGCGGAGTGGTTCGGCTCCGCCGAGGCACCGGCCGCCGCGGAGCTCGACCCGGAGGAGTGAGGGGCGCGGCCGGCGCCGGCCCCCCCGCGCGATCCGCCGCCCGGGGTGGACCGCGGGCTACACGAGGTGGGCGGCGAGCTCCTCCCGCAGATCCGCCTCGGTGACGTCCTCCCCCGCGTTCAGACGCCGGAGCGCCTGCGCGATCAGCACCTTCGCCTCCACCTTCGACGCCTCGCGCAGGTACCCGTCGAGGAGGCTCTCCCCGCCGAGGGCCCGGTTGATCTCGTCGTCCTTGTTGTGCTCGTTGAGCTCCGTGAAGTAGACGACGCGGTAGTCGCCGTTGTAGGTCGACTCGCGGTAGATCGAGAACATGATCTTCCCTTCGAGCACGGTCACATCTCCCTGGGTCGGAGCCGTCGCGGACGGGGCCCCAAGCCTAGTGCCCCGCCTCGCAGATCTCTTAGGAACCTGCGACGCGGGACACTAGTGGAGCCCCGCGCCGCGAGACCGTCACGCGAGGCCCTCGCGCAGCGTGATCACCGAGAACGCCGCCCCGTTCGGGTCGACGCACACGGCGAACCGGCCGGGCGGGATGTCGGTGGGCGGGACGGGGACGGTGCCGCCGAGCCCGGTGACGCGGGCGGCCGCCGCGTCGCAGTCGGCGACGGCGAAGTACGGCATCCAGTGCGTCGGCACCTCCGCCGGCCAGCGGTCGTCCATCTCGATGCAGCCCGCGACGGGGACGCCGCCGGCAGCCAGCTCCCAGTAGCGCGGCATGCCCTGCGGCGTGTCCTGCGAGGTCACAGTCCAGCCGAACACCCGCTGGTAGAAGGGGAGGGCGGCGTCCACGTCGCGCACGGTCAGCTCGTTCCAGCACAGCGCGCCGGGCTCGTTCACCACCCCCGCACCGATGTGGGTGTTCGGCTGCCACACGGCGATGTGCCCGCCGGTGGGGTCGCGCAGCATCGCCATCCGGCCGGCGTCGAACACGTCGAACGGCGCCATCACCACGGTGCCGCCGGCGTCCGCCGCCGCCTGCGCCGCCGCGTCGGCGTCGTCCACCGTGACGTACGTGGTCCAGGCGGGGCGCACCCCCGCCTCCGACATCTCCGCCGACATGGGGCTCAGCGCCGCGACGGCGCGCCCGCCGAGGCTCCACATCACGTAGCCGCCGGCCTGCGGCCCTTGATCCGCGCCCTCCCAGCCGAACAACCCCTCGTAGAACGCGCGGGCGGCGGGGACGTCGGGGGCGAGCACGTCGACCCAGCTGGGGGTGCCGTGGGGATGCGAGGTTCGCTCGGGCATGGTGCTCCAGTCGTCGAGGGTCGTGGGGGCTGATTACCCGGGGCGGCCCGGTGCCGTCAAGCGGGTGCGGGCGGCGCGGCGCGCGCGGATCGCGGCGCGTTGGTCGACACGTGCCCCCGCGCCGCCGATACTCCCCCGAAACCGCCAGGACCACCAGGAGACGCCACATGATGACTCCCCGTCGTCGTCGCGCCGCGGGCACCGCTGTCGCCGTCGCCGCGATCACCGCCGCCATCCCCGCGACGGCCGCGGCCGACCACTCGTGGGGCGGCTACCACTGGTCCCGGACCCAGGCCCCGCTCGCGCTCACCCTCGTCGACAGCGTCGACGCGAGCTGGGACGCGTCCCTCGCCACCGCGTCGACGGACTGGTCGGCGTCGAGCGTGCTCGACACCACCGTCGTGCCCGGGGCCCTCGACGCGAAGACCCGCCGCCGGTGCCCCATGGTCGCCGGCAAGGTCCGGGTCTGCGACTGGGCGTACGGGTACAACGGCTGGCTCGGCCTGGCATCGATCCAGGTGTCGAGCAGCGGCCACATCACGCAGGCCACCACGAAGCTGAACGACTCGTACCACGCGTCGGCGCCGTACAGCCAGGCGAAGTGGCGGAACCACGTCATGTGCCAGGAGGTGGGCCACACGTTCGGGCTCGGCCACCAGGACGAGTCGGGCGCGGACCTCGGCACCTGCATGGACTACTCGACCGACCCCGTGAACAGCCAGCACCCGAACCAGCACGACTTCGACCAGCTGGAGCTGATCTACCAGCATCTCGACGGGACGGGCTCCGCCGCGGCGACCCCGCCGAGCACCGGTCGGGGCCTCGAGCGGGTGCGCGACGACCTGTGGGCGGAGCGCCTCGGCAACGGTGACCGAGTGTTCCACCA
>JBFLWO010000314.1:0-3496 GCA_040757755.1 Actinomycetota bacterium | reverse complement strand
CCCTGGGCTTCGGGTCGGGGACCTCGTCGCGGCGGACCGCGTCGTGGACGAGGACGTCGGGGAGGAGTTCCTCCCCGACGCGGCGCTCCTCGCCGCGGCCCCCGGGCGGCGCGGCACCCTCCTCACCACCGCCCGGGCGGTGCGCACGCCGGCCGACCGCGCCGCCCGCCACGGCCTCGCCTGCGACATGGAGAGCGCCCACGTCGCCCGCGCCGCCGCCGCCGCCGGGGTGCCGTTCCTCGCGCTGCGCGCCGTCACTGACGCGGCGCACCACACCCTCCCGGACGTCGACCGCCTGACAAGCGCCGCGGGGGAGCTGTCGCCGATGCTGTCCCTCCTGCACCTTCTGCGCCACCCCGCCGACGTGCCGCGCCTCATCCGCCTGTGGCCCGCGTCGCGCCGGGCGGGCCGCGCCCTCGCGGACGGGACGCGGGCCGTGACGGGGCCGCCGTCGTGAGCCTCGCCCTCGTCACCGGCGCCGGCGGCTTCGTCGGCGCGCACGTCGCGCAGGAGCTCATCGACCACGGCTGGACGGTGCGGGCCCTCGTGCGGCCCGAGTCCCTACGCGGCCCGCACACCTGGCCCGACGGCTGCGCCCCCGCCGCCGGGGACCTGCGCGACCGCGACGCGGTGATGCGCGCCGCCCGCGGCGTCGACGCGGTGTTCCACGTCGCCGCCGCCTACTCCCTCGCCCGCCACCGCAGCCGTGAGGTGATGCGCACCAACACCCTCGGCACCGTGAACGTGATCGACGCCGCCACCGCCGCCGGCGCGCGCCTCGTGCACACCTCCTCGGTCGCGACGATCGGCCTGCCCGCGGACGGCACCCCCGGCGACGAGGACACCCCCCTGCCCCGCCGCCAGACGATCGGCGCCTACAAGCGCAGCAAGCTCGCCTCGGAGCGGCTCGTCCTCGACGCGGCGGCGCGCGGCCTGCACGCCGTGGTCGTGAACCCGAGCGCCCCGGTCGGCCCGGGGGACTGGAAGCCGACCCCCACCGGCCGGGTGATCCGCGACTTCCTGCTGGGCCGGATGCCGGCGTTCGTCGACACCGGTCTCAACCTGATCCACGTGCGGGACGTCGCCACCGGGCACCGCCTGGCGCTGGAGCGCGGCACCCCGGGCCGCCGCTACATCCTCGGCAACGAGAACCTCACCCTCGAGGAGATCCTGAGACTCCTCGCAGAGGTGTCCGGCTACCCGGCGCCGACGCGCCGCATCGGCCACGGCGTCGCCATCGCGTTCTCCGCCCTGGACGAGCTGGTGGAGGGCTACGTGCTGCGCCGGGAGCCCCGGGCCCCTCTCGACGGGGCGCGCATGGCGCGCAAGCGCATGTTCTTCACGGGGGAGCGGGCGGTGCGGGAGCTCGGCGTGCCCCTCACCCCGATCCGCCGCGCCCTGGAGGAGGCGGTCGCCTGGTACTGGGTGAACGGCGTGCCGCGGCGCGCCGTTCCGCGGCGGGCGGCGACCTGATGCCCCCCCTCGCCGCGCCCCCCGACCTCGTGGCGGCGGCGCGGCACGCCCTCGCCCGGGGCCGCGAGCACCTGCTGTCGCTGCAGGAGCCCGACGGCAGCTGGTGCGCGGAGCTGGAGACGAACGTGACCATCACCGCGGAGCACCTGTTCCTGCTCAGCGCCTTCGGACTGGCCGGCGACGAGGACCGCCGCATGGTGGCGAACGAGATCCTCGCGACGCAGGGGGACGACGGCGGCTGGCCACTGTGGTTCGGCGGACCCGGCGACCTGTCGGCTGCCGTCGAGGCGTACTACGCGCTGCGCCTCGCCGGGATCCCCGCCGACCACCCGGCGCTCGCGCGGGCCCGCGGGTTCGTGCTGGACCGCGGCGGCGCGAACCGCGCCCGGTTCTTCACGAAGCTGTGGCTCGCCGTGCTCGGCGAGTACCCGTGGTCCGCCCTGCCGCAGCTCCCGCCGGAGCTCGTGTTCCTGCCGCCCCGTGCGCCCCTGTCCATCTACCGCTTCGCCTGCTGGGCCCGCGGCACGTTCGTGCCGCTCATGGTGGTGCTGTCCCTGCACCCCACCTACCCGCAGCCGGTCGGGGCCCGGGAGCTCTTCGCGGAGGAGCCGGGGGAGGGCCCGATGCCCGCCCCCCGCACCCCCGGCCGGTGGACCCCCTGGTTCGAGCGGGGCCTGCGGCTCGCCGCCGCGTACGGCCGCCGCCCCGTCCGCGCGGTGCGCCGCCGCGCCTACCGCCGCATCGCCCGCTGGATCGTGGAGCGTCAGGAGGCGGACGGCTCGTGGGGCGGCATCCAGCCCCCCTGGGTGTACTCGCTGATCTCCCTGCACGCCCTCGGCTACGGCCTGGACGACCCGGTGATGGCGCGCGGCGTCGCCGGCCTCGACACCTTCGTGATCCGGGACGGCGACCGGCTGCGGATGCAGGGGTGCGTGTCGCCCGTGTGGGACACGTGCCTCGCCGCGATCGCCCTCGCCGATTCCGGCGTCTCCGGTGACGACCCCCGCCTCGCCCGGGCCCGCGACTGGCTCCTGGCGAAGGAGGTGTCCACCTACGGCGACTGGCACGACTACCTGCGCCGCGGCCACCCCGGCGGATGGTCGTTCGAGCACGCCAACGAGTGGTACCCGGACACCGACGACACCGCGGAGGTCCTCCTCGCGCTCCTCAAGTGCGGCGTCCCGGCCGGTGACGGCGCCGTCCGCCGCGCCGTCGACTGGCTGCGCCTCATGCAGAGCGCGAACGGCGGGTGGGGCAGCTTCGACGTGGACAACGACCGGCGCTACATGACGCAGCTTCCGCTGTGCGACTTCGGGGAGGTGATCGACTGGCCGACGGAGGACGTCACCGGGCACATCGTGGAGGCCCTGTGCGCCTGCGGCGTGCCGCGGGACGACCCCGCGGTGCGGCGCGCCGTCGACTACCTGTGGCGGGAGCAGCGCCCCGACGGCTCATGGTGGGGCCGCTGGGGCGTGAACCACGTGTACGGCACCGGGGCGGCGCTTCCCGCCCTCGCCGCCGCCGGCGAGGACATGGCGGGCCCCGGGGCGCGCCGCGCCGTCGCGTGGCTCGCCGACCACCAGAACCCGGACGGCGGCTGGGGGGAGGACGTGCGGAGCTACGCGGACCCCGCCTGGGTGGGGCGCGGCACGTCCACCGCGTCGCAGACGGCGTGGGCGCTCCTGGGGCTCCTCGCGGCGCAGCCGGACCACCCCGCGGTGGCCCGCGGCGTGCGATTCCTCGTCGAGACCCAGAAGGACGACGGATCATGGGGGGAGAACCAGTTCACCGGGACGGGGTTCCCCATGGACTTCATGATCAACTACCACTACTACCGCCTCTACTTCCCCGTCACCGCACTCGCCCGGTTCGTGGCATGACCGCGTCGCTCGACGAGGGGCTGGCGGCGGCGCGGGCCGTGCACGCGCGCCACGACGAGAACTTCCCGGTGCTGGTGCGCCTGCTTCCCCGGGAGGTGCGCGACGACATGCGGGTGGTGTACGCGTTCTGCCGCCACACCGAC
>JBFLWO010000313.1:0-3524 GCA_040757755.1 Actinomycetota bacterium | reverse complement strand
GCCCCCGGGCGCGGAGCCGGACGACCCCCCGATTCCGGCGGTTCCGACGGTGATGGTGAGCTGGTCGCCGGGGGTGACGGGGACGTAGGCCCGGATGAGCGCGCCCTGGGCGCCGGCGCTGTTGGCGTTGAAGTAGTTGCCGCCTCCGCCGCCGCCGCGCAACTCGACGATGACTCCCGTCACGCCGGCGGGGACGGTGACGGACCCGCTGGAGAGGTACATGCGGGTCATGTCACCGGAGGGGCCGGCCGCGCCCGTGTCACCCTTGTCTCCCTTGGGGCCCTGCGGTCCGGTGTCGCCCCTGGCGCCCTGCGGCCCGGCGGGCCCGGTGTCGCCCTTGTCTCCCTTGGGGCCCTGCGGCCCGGCCGCCCCAGCCACGCCCGCGACCGTGGGCAGGACGCCGCGCTTGAAGTCCTTCGCGAGGAGCGACCCGTCACGCACCTGGCGTGACGTGACCGCGCCGGCCTGGATCTGGGCCGTGCCCACGCTGTTTCGCGGCAGTTTCGAGGCCGCGTAGCCCGTGCCGCCGAGGGCGACGAACAGGGCCAGGTACGCGATCACGTTGCGCCGCAGGTGCTGCTTCATGGGCGACTCCCTCCGCTATTGGCTCCGGCGTGCCCCGCGTGTGGGTCCGCCGAGGCGGGGCGCTCGGGGCTTCATAGGGAGCCCGGCGAATCGTGTCAACACCGCACCGAGGAAATGTGGACCTCCCCCTTCCGGGCGTGGCGGGCCTTCTGTCAGGTGGCGCCACCGGCGCATCGGGCGTCGATTTCCGCCAGGCTCGGCTCGACGCAGGGGCGGAAGGGCCAACCCGACCGACGGGAGGAACCGCGAATGCGCGTCATGGTGCTCATCAAGGCGACGGAGCGGAGCGAGGCCGGCGAGATGCCGGCCCGGGAGCTGATCGAGCAGATGATGGAGTTCAACGAGGACCTCGTGAAGGCGGGGGTGATGCTCGCCGGGGACGGCCTCCGCCCGAGCTCGCGGGGCGTCCGCGTCGCGTTCCAGGGCGGCGAGCGGAAGGTGATCGACGGCCCGTTCGCCGCGACGAGGGAGCTCCTCGCCGGCTACTGGCTGTGGCAGGTGGCGTCCCTGGAGGAGGCGGTCGAGTGGGTGAAGCGGATGCCGGACCCCATGCCCGAGGAGGACGCCGTGGTGGAGATCCGCCCGGTGCACGAGCCCGAGGACTTCGGGGAGGCGTTCACGCCGCAGCTCCGTGAGACGTGGGAGCGGCTGCGCGCGGAGGCCGAGGGCGGCGCGTAGCCGGGGGCCGTGGAGAGCCCGGCGTCACGCACACCACCGAGGGCGTCCGGCGGGTCGGGTCCGCCGGGCGCCTGGCTCACGGCCACGGAGGACGGCGAGGCGCCGGCGCTTCAGTAGCGGTCGAGCTCCACCAGGCGCCGGTCGCTGATTCCGAAGTGGTGGGCGATCTCGTGGAGCACGACGCGGCGGATCTCTTCCCTCAGGCGGCGCGGGTCGCGTCCGTAGAGGCGCTCCAGGGGCCGGCGGAAGATGGTGATCTTGTCGGGGAGCGCGCCGCTGTAGCCGTCGCCGCGCCGGGTAAGGGGGATGCCCTGGTAGAGCCCGAGGAGGGGCGCTCCCCCGGGCGGCTCGTCCTCCACGACGATGGTCACGTTCGACATGGCGCGCCGGAGGCGGGCCGGGAGCGCGTCGAGGCTGTCCCGCACGGCCTCGTCGAAATCGAGCGGCATCGCGTCGCGCTCGTCCATGAGGCAAGAGTAGAGCCGGCACCCCGCCCCATGCAGGCTCCGGGCGTCCACCGCCCCACCGTCCGGAAGAGCCCGGAGGCGGCGTAGGCGTCGGCGGCGGAGCGCGCCGCGAGGGACCTCGGGTGAGGAAGGTCCGGCGCGCGGATTGGGAGACGCGCTCCTCGATCGTCTGCCTCACCGCCGCTATCGCCGTGAAGGTGGCGTGAGCCGTCACGGCCTGGCGCGCATCCCCGGATCACGCCGAAGGCCAGGCTCGGGCAACCGGAGTGGGCACGACCTGACGGCCCATCACGGCGGAGCGGCCCACCGGCACCGCGGCGGCGGGACCCGGCGATAGGGTGCGTGTATGAAGGGCCGCCTGAATGTCGAGGGGCTCCGGTACGCCCGGGCCGTCGCCGAGACCGGATCGTTCACGGCGGCGGCGCGTGCGTACGGGGTGACCCAGCCGGCGCTTTCCAACGGGATCGCCAAGCTCGAGGAACGGCTGGGTGAGCGCCTGTTCGAGCGGTCACCTCGCGGCGTGACCCAGACCGCGTTCGGGGCGCGGATGCTGCCGCTCATCGCGCGGGCGCTGAGCACGCTGGATGAGGTCTCCGCGGAGGCGAGGCGCTGGACCGAGCCCGGGGACCGGCGCATCCGGGTGGGGGTCTCACCGCTGATCGACCCGAAGCTCGTCGGCGCCGCGTACGCCGCGGCGTGCGGGCTCGACGCGCTTCGCGGTCCGCGTGAACTGGTGTTGCGCGAGGCGAACATGCGGGACCTCAGGGAGGACTTGGTCTCCGGTGACCTCGATCTGATCCTGGCGCCGTCGGTGATGCCGCTGCCGGGGTACGAGCACCGGTACATCGCCTCGGAGCCGCTGCTCCTCGTGCAGTCGCAGCCCGCCGCCGGACCCGCCGAGGTCACCGATCTCCGGGGGACCCCGCTGATCATGGTGGCCGACTCCTGTGGGCTCACCACGTTCACCAGGGATCTGCTGGCCGCGCATGCGGTGCCGCACACGGCGTACCCCGGGGAGGCCACGAGCTACCGGATGCTCGAGGAGTGGGCGGCGCTGGGGTTGGGGTCTGCGATCCTCCCGGCCTCGAAGGTGACCGCCGGACGGGAGCACCGCCGGGAGCTGCGCGAGGACGGGCAGGTCGTGGAGATCTTCTACGAGGCCGTGTGGGACCCGAGGTCGGCTCTGGCCGCCGAGCTGGGGCTGCTCGCCGGCCAGGTCGCCGCGCTGGCCGCCGACTCATACACAGCGGTTATCGAGTGATTCACCGCTCGCGTCTACCGGGGCGAGCGGGCGTAGGCGATAACTCGGCCTCGTGGCGGCGCGGTGCCGCCGGACCGAGACGAGGGAGAACGCGATGGCCTATCTGGAGATCACGCTGAAGGTCGACGAGGCGGACCGGCCCGCCGGGGTGGCGGTGTACCAGAGGTACCGGCAGCCGTTCCTGGACACCGTGCCCGGGGCGAGGACCAAGGAGCTGCTGGTCCGCGACGACGACGTGCAGGTGCTGCACGGATTCGACACGGCCGAGCACGCCCAGGCGTACCTGAGCAGCGACCTGTTCACCAAGGATGTCGTCACCGGCCTGCGCCCCGTGCTGCAGGAGGCCCCCGAGATCCGCATCTACGAGACCCTGTAGTCGCGGGTCAGCGGGGTGCCGATCGGTCGCGGGAGAGGGGGTCCTTGGCCCGTGCGCAGGTGCCTGCCGCCGGGCGCGAGCGTCGCCCCCGCTCGGGCGGGGCGTGACGGGCCGGGGGGCGGCAGCCGGTCCGCCCGCCCGCGCGGCGTCTGCCGGC
>JBFLWO010000312.1:0-3552 GCA_040757755.1 Actinomycetota bacterium | reverse complement strand
CGCGGGGATGCGCTTGTCGATCGACACGCTCACGGGGAGGGGCCGTCCGGCGCGCTGCTCCAGCGCGTCGAGCGCCCGCCACGCGAGGTTCGCCTCCCCGTCGATCCCTGGGCAGCGGACGGTGCGCTCCGCCGCCCGCGCGACGGTCACCGTGTCGCACAGGCCGTCGAGGGCGACCAGGAGGGTGCGCACCGGGTGGTAGCCGTCCGGCTGCAGCGGCCCGACGAGGAGCCGCAGGTTGAGCTTCGCCGGGGCGTCGAGGATCAGGGCGTCCACCGGAGCTCCCGGGCGAGGTCACGGTACGTCGCCGGCGCCACCGCCTCCGGCCGCACGTCCTCGGGGAGGCCGGCGGCGGCGAGGGCGTCCCGCACCTCCGCCTTCGCCCGGCCCGCGGCGGCCAGACCGTTCGCGAGGGTCTTGCGGCGCGACGCGAACGCGGCGCGCACGAGGGACCGCACCTCCGGCGCCGCACCCGGCCCCGTGCGGGTCAGGACGACGAACGCGGAGTCGACCCGCGGACGCGGCGTGAACACCTCCCGGCCGACGGCCCGCCGGAACACGACCTCCGTGCACAGGGACAGAAGCACGGTGGGGGCGCCGTACAGGCGGCTCCCGGGGCGCGCCGTCCAGCGGTCCGCCACCTCCCGCTGCACCATCACCGCCCAGCGCGTCACGCCGGGAAGCCGCCACGTGCTCTCCACGACGAGGGGGGTCGCGACGGAGTACGGCAGGTTCGCGACGAGCGCGGTCGGCGGGGGGTCGAGCGCCTCGAGCGGCACGCGCATCGCGTCCCCCCACACGACGTCCACGCCGGACACGCCGGTCAGCGCCTCGGCGAGGGCCGGCTCCAGGCGCCGGTCGATCTCCACGGTGTGCACGTGCCGCGCGGCACGGGCCAGGGCGACGGTGAGCACCCCCACGCCCGCCCCCACCTCCAGGACGACGTCGTCCGCCGCGACGCGCCCCTCCCGCACCGCGAGGTCCGCGAGGTTCTCGTCGATGAGGAAGTGCTGGCCGAGGTCGGTGTCGGGACGCAGCCCGTGGGCGGCGAGGAGCCGCATCACCCCGACCCGGGCGGGGGTCGTCAGCCGGCCCCCCGCAGCCGCGGGAACGCCGCCTCGGCGTTCGCCGTGGTGATCGCGTCCATCTCGCCGACGTCGCGGCCGCGGATCGCCGCGAGGGCCGCGAGGGTGTGGGCGACGTTCGCCGGGCGGTTCGGCCGTCCCCGGCGCGGCACCGGCGCCAGGTAGGGGCTGTCGGTCTCGACGAGGAGGCGGTCCTCGGGCAGGGCGGCGGCGGCGGCGCGCAGGTCGTCGGCGCCCTTGTAGGTGAGGGGGCCGGCGAAGCTGGTGAAGTAGCCGCGCGCGGCGACCTCGTCGACGCGGTCCGTCAGGCTGAAGCAGTGCAGCACCACGGTGAGGCCGTCGGCGTGCTCCGCGAGCACGGCGAGGGTCTCGTCCGTCGCCGCCCGCGTGTGGATCACCACCGGCAGGCCCGCGTCGCGCGCCACCGCGAGCTGCGCGGTGAACGCACGGTGCTGCCCCTCGGGGGACGCGTGGTCGCGGTAGCGGTCCAGGCCGCACTCCCCGATCGCGACGACCCGCGGGTGCGCCGCCAGGTCACGCAGCCACGCCTCGTCCTCGGGGTGGAAGGCGTCGGCGTCGTGGGGGTGGACGCCGACGGCGGCGAACACGCCGGGGTGGCGGTCCGCCAGGGCGACCGCCCGCTCGCTGGACTCCCGGCCCGTCCCGATCGTCACGACGCGCTCCACCCCCGCGGCGCGCGCCTCCGCCAGGACGTCGTCGACGGGGGCGTCGCAGCTTTCCAGATGCGCGTGGGAGTCGACTACCGCCCGCCCCCCGGGCCGTGCGTCGCGGCGCGCGTCACGCGGCCGCCTCCTCGCGCTCCACGCGGGGGAAGAGCGGCTCCCCCTTCACGACGCGCGCACCGGCGGCGCCCGCCCCCCAGGGGGCCCGGGCGAGCGACGCGTCGGCCGGCTGGCCGAGCCGCGCCAGGCCGTCCTCCGCCTTCCCCGGGATGTACGGCCACAGCAGGATCAGGGCGACCCGCAGGCCCTCCGCGAGGCTCGCCAGCGCCTGGTCCAGGTCCCGCGCCGTGTCGGGGGACTTCGCGAGCTCCCACGGCTTGCGCTCCTCCACCAGCTGGTTGAGGCGCCGCACGAGCTCCCACGCCTCGTTCACGCCGCGGGTGATGTCGACCGCGTCGAACGCGTCGCGCACCGCGGCGACGCGCTCCGCGACGTAGCCGGCGAGGTCCCCGTCGCCGCCCGGGTCGGCCGGCACCTCCCCGCCGCGGTAGCGGTCGATCATCGCGACGGTGCGGTTCACGAGGTTGCCGAGGTCGTTGCCGAGGTCACGCGTGTAGCGCTCCTCGAACGTCTCGTCGGAGAACGTGCCGTCCTCCCCGAAACGCACCTCCCGCGCCAGGTAGTAGCGCAGGGCGTCGATGCCGTAGCGCTCCACGTACGGGAACGGGTCGACGACGTTGCCGGTGGTCTTGCTGAGCCGCTCCCCGCCCTTCAGCACGAACCCGTGGATCGCGAGGCGGCGCGGCAGCTCCACCCCCGCGGACATGAGGAGCGACGGCCAGATCACGGCGTGGAACTTGAGGATGTCCTTCGCCATGAGCTGCACGTCCGGCGGCCAGTACCGCGCGACGAGGTCCTCCCCGGGCCGCGCGTAGGTGAGCGCCGTGAGGTAGTTGAACAGCGCGTCGATCCAGACGTACACGACCTGGTCGGGGTCCCACGGCACGGGGATCCCCCACGCCACCTGGGACCGGGACAGGGAGATGTCGTCGAGGCCGTCCTCGATCATGCGGCGCGCCTCGTTGTACCGCACCTGCGGCACGACGAATCCGGGGTTCGCGTCGAGGTGGGCGAGCAGCCGGTCCCGGTAGGCGGACAGGCGGAAGAACCAGTTGTCCTCCTCCAGCCACTCCGCGGGGCGGCCGTGCGTGGGGCAGCGCCTGTCGGCGTCGAGGTCCCCCTCCGCGTAGAACGCCTCGCAGGAGGTGCAGTACCAGCCGCCGTACGAGCCGCGGTAGATGTCGCCGCGCGCGTGCATCCGCTGAAGGAGCTCCTGAACGGCGGCGCGGTGGCCGTCGTCGGTGGTGCGGATGAAGAAGTCGTTGCTCGCCTCGAGCGTGCCCGCCATCTCGCGGAACCGGGCGGACAGCGCGTCGGCGTGCTCGCGCGGCGACCGCCCCAGCTCGTCCGCGGAGCGGGCGATCTTCGCGCCGTGCTCGTCGGTGCCGGTCAGGAAGAAGACGTCCTCCCCGCGCTGGCGGTGATGCCGGGCGAGGATGTCCGCCATGATCGTCGTGTACGCGTGCCCCACGTGGGGCTCCGCGTTGACGTAGTAGATGGGGGTGGTCAGGTAGAAGGTCTCGTCGCTCACGCGCACAGTGTACGGCTCGCCCCGCGGGTCCTCGCCGCGCTCCTCGCCGTCGCCTCCCGGCTGGACGGCGCCGGCGTGCCGTGGCTCGTCGGCGGCAGCGCCGGCCGGGCGCTCCTCGGCTTCGCGCGGCGGC
>JBFLWO010000311.1:0-3558 GCA_040757755.1 Actinomycetota bacterium | reverse complement strand
GCGGCGGCGCGCTCCCACGTGATGGGGCTGTGGGTGACGCCGAGCCACCCGTTGTGGTCGATGACGGCGGCGGCGGCGACCTGGCCGGCGATGACGGCGACGAACGTGACGGTGACGCCGACGCGGGGGGTGGCGAGGATGCCGACGACGACGAAGACGGCGCCGAGGATGCCGCCGAGGTAGGCCCACCAGGGGCCGCCGCCGATGGCGCCGAGGCCGCGGACTCCGCCGGTGGCGGCGGCTGCGGCGAGGAGGGCGACGGTGCCGACGAGGAACGACACGAGGGCCCCGGCGAGGGGCGAGTCGAGGGTGACCCGCAGGCGCGCGTTGATGGGGGCCTGGGCGGCGAGGAACGCGCCGGCGGCGAGGGGGAGCAGGATGTAGAGGAGGCGGGTCACGGCCTCCCTGCGCGTCACATCGGGGGGACGGTGACGCCGGGCTGCCACACCGTGTAGCGGACGGGGTCCCATCCGTTCCACGTGTCGACGGCCATGCGCATGCTGACGCGCGGGCTGCTGCGGTCCGGGTAGCGGCCGCCGATGTACCGCATCGCGAGGCGGTCGATGTCGACGTAGCCGTCGTCGTCGCGGATCTCGTCGATGCGCCCGACGAGGGTGAGCTGCCAGTACCAGTTGCCGGGGTCGAACACGGTGACGCTGACGCGCGGGTCGCGCCGCATGTGCCGGATGCGCAGCCGGCCGGCGTCGCCGTTCATCAGGATGTGCTCCCCGTCCCAGTCGTACCAGGTGGCGGCGGTGAACGGTGACCCGTCCCGGCGGATCGTGGCGACGACGGCGCCGTTCGGGCGGCGGAGGAACGCGTCGGCCTCGGGGGACACGGGTGCCGCGGGCATGGGCGTCTCCTTTTCCGGGATGTCCGTCGGCGGTGACCGTAGCCGCCGCCCCGCCCCCCGTCCAGGCGGCTCCCGCGGCGGCCGCCCGGGGCGTGTCCTATCCTCGCCGTGGGCCGTTAGCTCAGCTGGTAGAGCAGGGGACTTTTAATCCCAAGGTCCCGGGTTCGAGTCCCGGACGGCCCATGCCCCCGCGCGCACTTCGAGGCACCCGCCGCCCAGGCGCTTGATGCGGACGGGGTGGGATCCCACCCCGCGCAAGACGCGGTGTCGCGGGCGGAGTCGCCGCCGCCGCATGCACCCGCCAGCCATGAAGTGTCGCGTGCGACAGCCGCGCTGACGCTTTCGGCCTCGACGGGGTCGGCGACGCGCGCCCGCGGCACCATCGCGAGGGACGACCGCCCCAGCGTCGCGCTCCGTCACGCCCGTAAGGAGGGTTTGGCCGTGAGCTCCGGACATCCGGGGACTTCATGAGGCGGGACCCGAGGTCCAGGCCGGGCCGAAGGCCCAAGTCCCGGATGGGACCGCGGGCTCGCGGATCAGCCCGGCTTCCCGGGGGCGGCGTGATGTGCGCCGGCCCCGGACTCTCCGCTTGCGAATATGCCCGGGTTTCCGGATTCGGAAATGCGGGCTATTATGGAAGCACATGGCGGCTCCGGTGGACATGATCGAACCCGCGGCCCGCGAACTGTCGGCTCACCTCCGGCGCCGGGTCGTGACGGTCGAGCGCGAGGTGCCGGTGGACGCGCTGGGATCGCGCGCGGACGCCGTCGTCGAGCTGGAGGGGGGCATTCGATTCGCGGTCGAGGCCATGCGCGCCCAGCGGGCGCTGCCGTTGGTCGACGCTGCGCGCCGGGCGGTCGCCGAGGCGGCGGCGCTGGAGGCCGAGGCGCTGGTCGTGGCCCCGTATATCTCCCCGACGGTCGCAGCCGGGATCTGGGAGGAAGGCGCGAACCTCCTCGACCTGAGCGGCAACGCCCGGATCTTCGTCGCCGAGCCGCGCGGCCATCCCGGTGGGTCCCGCCGTGAGCTCGCACGACGGCGCGAACGGCCCCCGCGGATCTGGGTCCACGTGCACGGACGCCCCAACGCCTTCCCCGAACGGGGCCGGCCGCAGACCGCGTTCGGCCCCGGCGGCGCCCGGATCGCGCGGTTGCTGCTTCTGGACCCCACCCGCTGGTGGCGCCAGTCCGAGCTGGTCGCGGCGAGCCGGCTGAGCAGTGGAGGCGTCTCGAAGATCGTTGCCAGGCTGAGCGAGCTCGAGCAGCTCGAACGGGGGCCCGACCGTGAGGTTCGCCTCGCCCACCCGGCCGAGTTACTCGACGCATGGGCGAAGGAGTACAGCTGGGCCCGCTACGAGGTGATCGACGCCCACCTGCCCGGCCGCGGCGGCGCAGACGCCACCATGCGGCTCGCCGCCGCCCTCGCCGAGCTCGACCCGCCGGCGTGGGCCATGACCGGCATGAGCGCAGCGTGGCTTCTCGACGAGTACGCGAGCTTCCGCATCGCCACGGCCTACGTCACCGGAAACCCCGACCAGGTCCTCAACGCAGTCGGGGCCGAGCGTGTCGAGCGCGGCCCGAACCTGCAGCTGCTGATGGCCCCCGACGCCGGGGTCTTCGACGGCGCCACCCGTGTCCGCGACACGCAGTGCGTCGCGCCCGTGCAGGTCTACCTCGATCTACTCCAGATGCCCGAGCGCGCGGATGAGGCTGCCCGCGAGCTGCGCGCCCGTCATCTCGCAGCGGTAGATGCCTGACAAGCCTCACGGGGCCGCCGACTACAGCGTCGACGACACCGCGCGATCGGTGCGCGCGCTGCTCCTCCTCGCCCGCGTGCTCGGCAACGAGCTGATGGGCGACGTCACCCTCGTCGGCGGCCTCGTGCCGACGCTCCTGGTCGACCCGCGCGCCGACCCCCCGCTCACGGTCGCCGAGAAGCACTGCGGAACACAGGACGTGGACATCGCCTTCTCCCTCGCCGTCCTCGAGGACGAGCGCTACACGGCGATCGCCGAGCGGCTGCGGCGCGCCGGCTTCGCTCCCGACCGAAGCCCCGCGGACAACCCGACGCGCCAGCGCTGGATCTGCGGTCAGGCCCGCGTCGACTTCCTCATCGAGCCCGTCGGTGACCGCCGAGCCGGGATCCAGTCCTTCGACGCCACCTTCGGGGCACAGATCATGCGCGGGCTGGGCCTCGCCTTCATCGATCGGGAGGAGATCCGCCTCACCGGGACGACGCTGCGCGACGGCGACGCCGCGGCGGTGACGATCCGGGTGGCCGGACCCGGCGCGCTCGTCATCCTCAAAGGCCTCGCCCTCGCCGGCCGGCAGGAACCCAAGGACGCCTACGACATCGTCCATACCCTCCGTAACTGGAACGGGGGCACCGACGACATCGCCGGCCGCATCACCCGCCTCCGCGGCAGCCATCCGGAGGTCGTCGCCGAGGCGCTCGCCACCCTCCGCGAGCGCTTCGCCTCGATCGACCACGCAGGACCGCGCCAGATTGCGCGGTTCCTCGGCACCCCCGACGACGATGCCGTGAAGCAGGACGCGCACGGCCTCGTCGCCGACCTCCTGCGGCGTGTCCGCTAGGCGATGGCCGGCGGCGCCGGCGGAGCGCGTGCGCCGCGGCCGGTTCCGGCGCCACGGGGGACGCCGGGCCCGGCCGCGGCCGGCGTCCTACTCGTCCCAGGCCTGGACGCC
>JBFLWO010000310.1:0-3563 GCA_040757755.1 Actinomycetota bacterium | reverse complement strand
CTCCTCGGCCTCCTCCGTCACCGTGGCCTCGGCGGCCGGCGCGGCCTTCGGGGCCTTCGCGGCCTTCGGCGCCTTCGCCGGGGGCTCGACCGCGGTGGTCTCGCCCAGCGCGCCGGCGATCTCCTCCCACGCGTCCCGCTCGACGAGCAGGCTGCGGCCCGCCATCACGTCGACCGTCTCGAGCTCCCAGGAGTCGAGGACGTACACCTCGGAGAGGTTCCGGAACGAGCGGGCGACGGCGCCGTCGAGGTCCTCGACGACGACGAGCAGGGGGCGCGCCTCGAACGCCTCGGGGGCGTTCGCGAGGTACGCGGCGGCGCGCTTCGTGGACGGCGTCTCCCAGTCCAGGGTGTCCATCACCGCGACGGTGCCGCGCTCCGTGTGCGCGCGCAGCGCGGAGCGGAACGCCTGGAGGCGCGCCTTCTTGTTCACCTTGCCGCCGTAGGAGCGCGGCGTGGGACCGAAGACCACGCCACCGCCGGCCCACTGCGGCGCCCGGGTCGAGCCCTGACGCGCGCGGCCGGTGCCCTTCTGGCGCCACGGCTTCTTGCCGCCGCCTCGCACCTCGCTGCGGGTGCGGGTCGAGTGGGTCCCGGCGCGGCGCCAGGCCATCTCGGCCACCACCGTCTCGTGGATGAGGTGCGGCTTGATCTCCTGGGACGCCAGCTCCGGGGAGAGCTCGGCACGGGCGGTCGCCCGGCCGTCGGCGTCGAGCAGCGCGACGGCGGTCATTCGGGCCTCACGATCACGATTCCGTCGACCCCCCCGGGCACGGCGCCCTTGACGAGGAGCAGGTTGCGCGCCGGGTCGGCGTCGATGACCTGCAGGCCGACCTGGGTCACGGTGCGGGCGCCCATGTGGCCGCTCATGCGCACGCCCTTCATGACGCGCGCCGGGTAGGCGGCCGCGCCGATCGAGCCGGGCTGGCGGATGTTGTGCGAGCCGTGGGACTTCGGGCCCCGCTTGAAGTTGTGCCGCTTGATGGTGCCGGCGTAGCCCTTGCCCTTCGAGGTGCCGGTCACCTTGATGCGCTGGCCCGGCTGGAAGTCCTCGACGGTGACGAGGTCGCCGACCGCGACGTCGCGGCCGATGTCCTCGGGCGAGAACTCGTGCAGGTGCCGCAGGGGCGGCGCCCCCGCCTTCTTCAGGTGACCGCGCTCCGGGGAGCTGAGCGCCTTCGGCTTGGCGGGCCCGAAGCCGAGCTGCACGGCGCGGTAGCCGTCGCTCTCGACGTCCTTGACCTGCACCACGTGGCAGGGCCCGGCCTCGATGACGGTGAGCGGCACGCGCACGCCGTCCTCGCCGAAGTACTGGGTCATTCCGACCTTGCGTCCGATGATCGCCGGCATCGCGCTACGCCTTGATCTCGATGTCGACGCCCGCCGGCAGGTCGAGGCGCATGAGCGAGTCGACCGTCTTCGGCGTCGGGGAGTAGATGTCGATCAACCGCTTGTGCGTGCGGATCTCGAAGTGCTCCCGCGAGTCCTTGTCCTTGAAGGGACTGCGGATCACGCAGTACACGTTGCGCTCCGTCGGCAGGGGCACGGGACCGGAGATGGTCGCGCCGCTGCGCTGAGCCGTCTCGACGATCGACGCCGCGCTCTTGTCGATGAGCTCGTGGTCATAGGCCTTGAGCCGGATGCGGATCTTGTTCTGCTGGATCACTTTGTCCCGTTCGAGCGGATAAAAAAGCCGCCGTCCCCGGAGGGGGGACGGCGGCCGGTGACGTCCTGCTACTCGATGATCGTGCCGACCACGCCGGCACCGACGGTGCGGCCACCCTCGCGGATCGCGAAGCGGAGGCCCTCCTCCATGGCGATCGGGGTGATGAGCTCGACGTTGATGTCGGCGTTCTCGCCCGGCATGACCATCTCGACGCCCTCGGTGAGGCTGATGACGCCGGTCACGTCCGTCGTGCGGAAGTAGAACTGCGGCCGGTAGCCCGGGATGAAGGGGGTGTGACGCCCACCCTCGTCCTTGCTCAGCACGTACACCTGGGCGGTGAACTTGGTGTGCGGGGTGATCGACTTGGGGGCGCAGAGCACCTGGCCGCGCTCGATCTCCTCGCGCTTCACGCCGCGGAGCAGGCAGCCGACGTTGTCGCCCGCCTGACCCTCGTCGAGGAGCTTGCGGAACATCTCCACGCCGGTCACGACCGTGCTGGAGATCTCCTTCTTCATGCCGACGATCTCGACGGTCTCGCCGACCTTGATGACCCCGCGCTCGATGCGGCCGGTGGCGACGGTGCCGCGGCCGGTGATCGTGAACACGTCCTCGACCGGCATCAGGAACGGCTTGTCGACGTCGCGCTCCGGGAGCGGGACGTACTCGTCGACCGCCGCCATGAGCTCGAGGATCCCCGCCTCGGCGTCCGGGTCGCCGTTGAGGGCGTTCAGCGCCGAGACCTTCACGACCGGGATGTCGTCACCCGGGAACTCGTACTCGGAGAGGAGCTCCCGCACCTCGAGCTCGACCAGCTCGAGAAGCTCGGGGTCGTCGACCATGTCGGCCTTGTTGAGCGCGACGACGATGTAGGGGACGCCCACCTGGCGGGCGAGCAGGATGTGCTCGCGCGTCTGGGGCATCGGGCCGTCGGCGGCGGACACGACCAGGATCGCGCCGTCCATCTGGGCGGCACCCGTGATCATGTTCTTGATGTAGTCGGCGTGGCCCGGGCAGTCGACGTGCGCGTAGTGACGGTTCTCCGTCTGGTACTCGACGTGAGCGGTGGCGATCGTGATGCCGCGCTCCCGCTCCTCCGGCGCCTTGTCGATGGAGTCGAACGACCGGACCTCGGTGCCGCCGATCTTCTCCGAGAGGACCTTGGTGATCGCCGCCGTGAGCGTCGTCTTGCCATGGTCGACATGGCCGATGGTGCCGACGTTCACGTGGGGCTTGGACCTGTCGAACTTCTCCTTGGCCATTCGTGCTCCTGGTGTGCGACGCGTCACGGCCCCGGGCAGGCGGGAGCGCAATTGGTCGCTGGTGGACTGGCGGGACGCGCGAGCCCGAAACTGTCAGCGAGCGCGCGCAATTCTGCGTGCGGCCATCCGGCCGCGCCGCAAAGCCCGGGAAGGGTAGCAGACCCGAACCGCCCCGCAAGCCCCCTCCGGACGCCTGCCGGAGGAGCGCGGAAAACGTGGCGGGAAGCCCCTTTCCGGTGCGGCAAGATAGCAGCATGGACGTCGCTCGGACGGTCGCCGAGCTCACCCGGACCGCCGCGGGCGAGGTCCGGGCCGACGCCGCGACCCGGGAGCTGTACGCGGCCGACGCCAGCCTGTACCGCCGGGTGCCCGCCGCCGCCCTGCGCGCGGCCCGCGTCGAGGACCTCGCCGCCGCGGTCGACGCCTGCCGCGCCGGCGGCGTGCCGCTCACCATGCGCGGGGCGGGCACCAGCCTGGCGGGGCAGACCGTGGGGCGGGGGCTCGTCGTCGACTGCTCCGCCCTCGACGCGATCCATGTCGACCCGGAATCCCGCACGGCGCGGGTCGGCCCCGGCGCCGTCCTCGACCGCCTGAACGCGGCGGCGGCGGCCCACGGGCTGGCGTTCGGCCCGGACGTGG
>JBFLWO010000309.1:0-3584 GCA_040757755.1 Actinomycetota bacterium | reverse complement strand
GCGCCCGATCCCCGCCGGGGACCTCGTGCGGGCCGAGGACGTCGAGCCGCCGCCGCCCGGCCCCCTCACGGACCTGCGCGCCGAGACGCTCGCCCGGCTCTCCTGAGGGCCCGCCGCGCCGGCGGACGGGCCGCACGCCCGAGGCGCGCGGGACGGGGGTCACCCCTTCGGGCAGACCTGCGCGCGTGCGCATGGGTCGCCGGGAAGCGTCGGCTATCGTCAGAAGGTCCCCATCCCCGGTCAACGAGGCGGTGCCATCTGACCGCGAACCGCTGGCTGGACCTCGTCCCGCCGGACGCGCTGGAACGCGTGCGCACGGCGATCACGCAGATGACCGACCTGCCGGTCCTGCGCACCAGCGTCCACAGGGTGCTCGGCGTCACCAACGACCCGGACTCGTCCACCACCGAGCTCGTCGCCGCGCTCGAGGCGGACGAGAGCCTGGTCGCCAACATGCTGCGGTACGCGAACTCCGCGGCGATGGCCCGGCCCGTCCGCGCCAAGACGGTGCGCCAGGCGGTCACGATGCTGGGGCGCCTCAGGGTGCGGCAGATCGCCCTCGAGGCCGCCACCTACCACTTCCTGGAGCAGGCCCCCGGCGTCGCGTCGCGCGGCCAGCTGCACGTGCACTCCGTGGCGGTGGCGGCGGCGTCGTCCGCCGTCGCGGACCGCGTCGGCCTGCCGGTCGACACCCCGCACCTCGCCGGCCTGCTGCACGACATCGGCAAGGTCGTCCTCCCCGCGGTCGCGAGCGAGGCGGAGGTCGGGCGGCTCACCGAGGCGTACCCGTCCGGCATGGCGCGGGCACGCGCCGAGCGCGACCGGCTCGGCATCGACCACGCCCAGGCGGGCGCGATCCTCGCCGCCGAATGGGGGTTGCCGGAGGACGTCGCCGCCGCGATCGCGTGGCACCACGGCGGGCCGCGGGAGATGGGCGGGCCCGGCCCCGCCGCCGCGTGCGTGCAGCTCGCGAACGGCCTCGTCGGCCTGCTCGGCGGGCGGGACCTCGACGCGGAGCTGATGCTGTCCGCCCTCGACGAGCTCGGCCTCCCCGCCGGTGACCTCGAGTCCCTCGCCGAGACCGCGGTGCGGCTCACGACCCACCCGCCGGAGGGGTCCCTCGCCGACCGCGTGGGGGAGCTCGAGCGGCTCGCGCAGACCGACGAGCTGACCGGCCTCGCGAACCGGCGCCACTGGGTCCGCGAGACGCGCCTGCTCATCGGCGCCGGCCGGGGCGGCAGCGCCCTGCTGCTCGACCTCGACAACTTCAAGGAGATCAACGACTCCGCCGGGCACGCCGCCGGCGACCTCGTCCTCACCGAGATCGCCGCGATCGTGTCGCGGCACGGGCGGGCGGGACGCCTCGGCGGCGACGAGTTCTGCGTCTGGGTGGAGGGCGGCCGCGACGATGCGGAGGCCGCCGCCCGCCAGGTGATCGCGCAGACCCAGGCGTTCCTCGCCGCGGCGCACCTCCCGTCCGCCGACCTCGGCGTGTCGGTCGGCGTCGCCGTCGCCGGCCCCGGCGAGGACCTCGAGCTGCTCCTGGCGCGCGCCGACGTGGCCCTCTACGCGGCGAAGGCCGCCGGGCGGGGGCGCGTCGTCGTCGCCGAGTGAGTCGGAGCGGGAACCTCGTCGAAACGTGCGACCGGGGCCGGCGACTCTCCTACAATCGTCGCGGTGAACAGGCGACCCCAGGGTCTGTCCGCGTGAGCCGGGACCGCGTCCCGCCGGGCCAGCACCTCGTCGGCGACCTCCCGGTGCTGCACGTCGGTGCCGTGCCGTACGTCGACCCGCCCGACGACTGGGACTTCCGGGTGTTCGGCGCCGTCGAGCGCCCGATGCGGTGGGACCTCCGCGAGCTGCGCACCCTGCCGACCGCGTCCGTCGTGTGCGACGTGCACTGCGTCACGACGTGGAGCAAGCTCGACACCGCCTGGGAGGGCGTGCCCCTGACCTGGGTGCTGGACCAGGTCGGGCCGCTGCCGTCCGCGACGCACGTGGTGGCCCACGGCGACCCGGACTACACGACGAACATGCCGCTCGCGGACCTGCGGATGGACGGGGCGCTGCTCGCCTACCGCTACGACGGCGCCGAGCTCGAACCGGAGCACGGGCGCCCGCTGCGACTGGTCGTCCCCCACCTCTACTTCTGGAAGAGCGCGAAGTGGCTCCGCGCCCTCGAGCTCGTGGAGGGCGACCGCCCCGGGTTCTGGGAACGCTACGGTTACTCCAACACCGGCGACCCGTGGAAGGAAGAGCGCTACGCGTTCTGACCAGGAGCAGTGGAGCGCCGCCGACGAGCGGGCGTTCGACGCGATCGAGAGGCTCACCGGCCGGGTCGGCCGGTGGCTCGCGGTCGGGGTCCCCGCGTGGGTCCTCGTCTTCTGGGGCTTCGCCGCCATCCGGGCGCTCCCCGCCGTGGCGTTCGTGCTGGCGAGCGTGTTCGCCCTGTTCGTCACCTTCGTGCTGGACCGCTACTTCATGACCACGCCGCGCACGCGCCGCTGGATCCCCGTCGCCGGCCTCGCCCTGCTGGCCGTGTGGCTCCTCGTGTTGCCGTTCACCCTCGGGAGCGGCGCCTGACGACCTACGACCAGGCGCGCCAGTTCGGCAAGACCTACGTCGGGGCGCTGAACACGGGGGAGGAGGCGTTCGCCGCCCTGTTCGCGGACGGGGCGGCCGTGACCGTGGGCGGCGCCGCGGCGTCGCCGGAGCTCGTGCGGCAGGCGACGCCGCCGGGGCGTTCCGCCCTGCGCGGGTCGCGGATGCGGCAGGACGGCGAGTTCGCGGTGATCGTGCGGGTGCGCGGTGCGGCGTCCGTCGAGGACCGCGAGCACGTCATGCGCCTCGACGCGTCCGGGCGCATCGTGTCCCTGTCCGCCTGACGCGGCCGTCGCCCCGGGTCGCGCCGCGCCGACGCCGGCGCCGTTCGCCCCACCCCTGCTACGCTTTCGGCGTGCAGTCGAACGCTGACAGCGCACAGCTGGGCACCGTGCTTGGGGGTGTGCTGCGGGCACGGCGGGAGAAGTCCGGCCGCTCGCTGCGCTCGGTCGCACAGAACGCGGGGATCTCCCCCACCCACCTCTCCGAGGTCGAGCGCGGCGTGAAGGAGCTGTCGCTCGCCCGGCTCGGCGGCCTCGCCGACGCCCTCGGCGTCCCCGCCGGCGAGATCTTCCTCGACATCGCGATCGCGCTCGGCGCCGCCCCGCCGCGCCGCCACCCGGTCGGCTTCGCCCCCGACCCGCGCGACCAGATCGAATGGGCGGTCGGCCGCCTCGCCGAGCCCGACCTGCGCTCCCTCGCCGACTTCGGCTCCTTCCTCACCTCGCAACGAAAGGCCCCCACATGAGCCCGCTCATCCCAATGGTCATCGAGCAGACCTCCCGCGGGGAGCGCTCGTTCGACATCTACTCGCGCCTGCTCGCCGAGCGCATCGTGTTCCTCGGCACGCCGGTCAACGACCAGATCGCCAACCTGATCGTGGCGCAGCTCCTGCACCTGGAGAGCGAGGACCCCGACAAGGACGTCTCGCTGTACATCAACTCCCCGGGCGGCAGCGTGTACGCGGGGATGGCGATCTACGA
>JBFLWO010000308.1:0-3600 GCA_040757755.1 Actinomycetota bacterium | reverse complement strand
CCCGGGCGCCCGCGCGGGGCGCCGGGGGCCCTGCCGATGGGCGTCGGCAGCGACTTCTCACGCCCTGCATCGACAGCCCCGCGCCGCGGCACGACCCCCGCCGGCGGCCGCCGCCGGCACGCCGCGACGCGAGAACCTCGCAAATTGCGCACGCGCGGCACGGGGGGCCGCCCGTCAAGACCACTCGTGGCAGTGGTCACAATCGAAGCGCTGATTCCGCTAATTCACGACTTTGCGCGGGTTCCCGGCTTGCCGTCTCCCCGGGGGCGCCCGGTAGCGTCGCCGAGGATGATCGCCCGCACCTCCTCACCAGGGGGGCCCGGCGCTCCCGGACCACCTCCCCCGGGCCGGCTCATCGGCGGCCGGTTCAAGGTGGTGCGGACGCTCAAAGCCGCGGAGGGCGTGGAGAGCCTCCTCGCCACGGATCTCGAAGGGGGCGGCAGCGTCGTCGTGCGCGTCGCCTGCGCCTCCCACCTGCCGGAGGGGGAGCGCATGCGCCTCGGCCACGTCGCCACCGCCATGGCCGCCCTCGCCTCCCCCCACCTCACCGGGGTCGTCGACGCCTCCGCCACCGGCGCCCAGATGTACGTCGCCCGACCGTACGTACCGGGGCGGAGCCTGGCGGACCGCCTCGCCCGCGGCCCGCTCACCGTCCCCGAGGCGCTCGCCGTGGGGCGCTGCCTGCTCGGCGGCCTCGCCGAGGCGCACGCCCGCGGCGTGCTGCACCGCCACGTCCGGCCCGCGAACCTCATCCTCCCCGACTCCCCCACGGTCGACCGCGCCACCCTCGTCGACGCCGGCCTGCCGCGCGCCGGCCCCGTCGGTGCCGGCTCCTACGCCCTCGCCGCCGACGAAGCCCGGTACCTGTCGCCCGAGGCCGCCGGCCTCATCGAACGGGGCCTCGACGAGCGCTCCGACCTGTACTCCGCCGGCCTCGTCCTGTTCGAGAGCCTCGCCGGCCGCCCCCCGTTCCGGTCGGAGCGCGTCGGGGAGCTCCTCCGCCAGCACCTCAGCACGCCGCCGCCCGCCCTGCGCACCCTCGTCGCCGGCGTCCCCCGCGCCCTCGACGAGCTCGTCGCGCGCCTGCTGAGGAAGGACCCGCGCGACCGGTACCAGTCCGCGGAGGTCGCCGCCGCCGACCTCGCCGACATCGCCGACGCCCTCCGCCGCGGCGACCCCGACCCCGCCGTGCCGATCGGCGCCCGCGACCGCCGCACCACCCTCACCGAGCCGGCGTTCGTCGGCCGGGACGCCGAGCTCGCCGTCCTCGACCGGGAGATCACCGAGACGGCGGAGGGGCGCGGCGGGCTCGTCGCCCTCGAAGGGCTGTCCGGCGGCGGCAAGACCCGCGTCCTCGACGAGCTCGCCACCCGCAGCGCCGAGCGCGGCGCCTGGTCGCTGCGCGGCGGCGGCGTGGATCTCGCCGCCCGGCTCCCGTTCCAGGTGCTCGTCGGGATCGTCCGCCAGGTCGTGTCCGCGGCCTCCGTCGACGAGGCCCTCGCCGCCGCCATCGCCGGCCGGCTCGGCGACCAGGCCCCCGCCGCGTGCTCCGCCCTCCCCGAGCTCGCCGAGTTCCTCGGCTCCGGCAGGGCCGTGGAGCTGGGCCCGGAGGAGCACGGGGAGGCCCGCAGCGTGCGCGCCCTCGCCACCCTCCTCGACGCCCTCGGCTCCCCCGGCCGCCCCTGCGTCGTCCTCCTCGACGACTGCCAGTGGGCGGACGAGCTCAGCGTGAGCCTCCTGGAGGCGTGGCGCCGCCGCCGCGACCGGCCCGGCGACCACTGCCACGTCCTCGTCGTCGCCGCGTTCCGCTCCGAGGAGGTCGCGGCGGAGAGCCCCCTGCGCCTGCTGCGCGCCCGCACCGTCATCGACCTGCCCGCCCTGCACCCCGGGGAGGTTCGGCGCCTCGCCGAGTCCATGGCCGGCCCCCTCCCGGAGGACGCCCTCGGGCCGATCGAGCGGCTCGCCGACGGCAACCCCTTCATGGCGTCCGCCGTGCTGCGCGGCCTCGTCGAGTCCGGCGCGCTCGTCGCCCGTGGCGAGGGGTGGGACGTGGAGCCGGACCGGCTGCGCGACCTCGGGCCGTCGCGCGCCGCCACCGAGGTCCTCGCCCGCCGCCTCGACCTGATGCCGAAAGGCGCCGTGGCGATCCTCGTCGCGGGGGCCGTGCTCGGCAAGTCGTTCGAGCCGGGCCTCGCCGCCGACCTCGCCGGCCAGACGCCCCACCAGGCGCTCGAGGCCCTGCGGGACGCCCGCCGCCGCCACATCGTGCGCACCGACCCCGCCGGCAGCCTGTGGGCGTTCTCCCACGACAAGCTCCGCGAGACCCTCATCGCCGGGCTCGCCCCGGAGGAGCGCACCGGCTACCACCGGCGGGCGGCGGAGCGCATCGAGTCCCTCGACCCCGACCGGTCGTTCGACCTCGCCTACCACTTCGACGCCGCCGGCGACCCCGGCCGCGCCCTGCCGCACGCCCTGCGGGCCGCCGCCCACGCCCGCGCCCGCCACGCCCTCGAGGTGGCGGAGGAGCACTACCGCATCGCCGCCCGCGGCGCCGCCGACGCCGACGCGCGGCGCGCCGTGGCCGAAGGGCTCGGCGATGTCCTCATGCTGCGCGGCCGCTACGCCGCCGCGCAGGCGGAGCTGGAGCGCGCCCGGACCCTGGCCGGCACCGCCGCGCAGAGGGCGGAGATCGACGGGAAGCTCGGCGAGCTCGCCTTCAAGCGCGGCGACGTCGGCTCCGCCAGCGACGCGTACGAGCGGGCCCTGCGGCTCCTCGAGTGCCGCGTCCCCCGGGGGCGCGTCGGGTTCGCCGCCGCCGCGCTGTGGGAGGTCGCCGTCCAGGTCGCCCACACCCTGCTGCCGCGCCTGTTCCTCGCCCGCCGAACCCTCGACGGCGCCGACCGGGAGCTCCTCGTCATCCGCCTCTACAGCCGCCTCGCGTACCCGTACTGGTTCGCCCGCGGCGCGGTCCCCACCCTGTGGGCGCACCTGCGCGGCATGAACCTCGCGGAGCGGTACCCGCCCACCGCCGAGCTGGCGCAGGCGTACTCCGAGCACGCGCCGGTGATGACGATGATCCCCCTCCTGGGGCGGGGCGTGGCGTACGCGGAGCGCGGCCTCGCGATCCGGCGCGAGCTGGGGGACGTGTGGGGGCAGGGCCAGTCCCTCCACTTCTACGGGGTCGTCCTGTACGCGTGGTCCCGCTACCGGGAGTGCATCGAGCGGTGCCGGGAGGCCGTCGCCCTGCTGGAGCGCACCGGCGACCGGTGGGAGATCAACACCGCGAACTGGCACATCGCGTTCTGCCGCTACCGCCTCGGCGACCTCGACGAGGCCGCCGCGATCGCCCGGCTCGTGCACGAGGAGGGCCTGGAGATCGGCGACGCCCAGGCCGCCGGCATCAGCCTCGGGGTGTGGGCGAAGGCCACCGGCGGCCGCGTGCCCGCCGCGGCGGTCGCGGCGGAGCTCGGCCGCGGCGACCAGGACGTCCACACCACGGCCGAGCTCCTGCAGGCCGAGGCGATCCGGCTCCTCGCCGACGGACGCCCCGCCGACGCGGCCGACGCGCTCTGCCGGGCCCGCGCCGCGGTGCGCGCGAAG
>JBFLWO010000307.1:0-3610 GCA_040757755.1 Actinomycetota bacterium | reverse complement strand
GTGCCCGGGCCGGCCACCGGGGCGCCGCGCCGGCCCAGGTCCCGAAGCTCCCGCGGGGACCGGGCGAACACCTCGCGGACCGTGTCGTTGAACTGGCGGACGCTGCCGAAGCCGGCGGCGAACGCGACGTCGGCGAACGGCAGGTCCGACGTCTCGATCAGGATGCGCGCCGCCGTGGCGCGCCGGCTGCGGGCGATCGCCAGCGGGCCGGCGCCGAGCTCGGCGGTCATCAGCCGGTTGAGCTGGCGCTCGCCGTAGCCGAGCCGGGCCGCCAGCCCGGACACCCCGTCGCGGTCGACGACGCCGTCCGCGATGAGCCGCATCGCGCGCGCGACGAGGTCGCCGCGCAGGTTCCACTCCGGCGATCCGGGGGTGGCGTCCGGCCGGCAGCGCTTGCAGGCGCGGAAACCGCGCTGCTGCGCCGCGGCGGCCGTGCGGAAGAAGACGAGGTTGCGGTCGTGCGGCCGGGCGGGGCAGCTCGGCCGGCAGTAGATGCGCGTCGTCGTGACGCCCGCGTAGAACCAGCCGTCGAAGCGCGGGTCGCGGCTCCGCACGGCGCGCAGGCACCGCTCCCGATCCAGTGTGTCGTCGACGGTTGCGGGCATCGACCCGCATGGTGCCGCACCCCGGCGCCGGATACTGGCGGGAATCGGACATCACCGCGGGGCCCCCGGGGGCGCGCCGGCTGATACAACAGTGCCCGATGGGAATGATGGGCCCCTACGGCATGGGGGGCTTCGGGCGCGCACGCGACAAGCCGATCCGCCCCGAAGACCCGGCCGTCCGCAGCCGGAACCTGCGCCGCGCGCTGCGCCTGTTCGCCCCGTACTGGCGGCGGCTGTCGGCGGTGGGCGTCCTCATCGTGCTCTCCGCCGGCCTGGGGGCGGTGTCGCCGTTCCTGCTGCGGGAGGTGCTGGACGTCGCGATCCCCGAGGCGCGCGTCGACCTCCTCACCGGCCTGGTCGGCGGGATGATCGGCATCGCCGTCGTCACCGGCGCCCTGGGCGTGTGGCAGACCCTCCTGTCGAACCAGGTGGGCCAGAGCGTGATGCACGACCTGCGCACCGCCGTGTACCGCCACCTGCAGCGGCTGTCGATCGCGTTCTTCACCCGCACCCGCACCGGCGAGGTGCAGAGCCGCATCGCGAACGACATCGGCGGCATCGACAACGTCGTCACCACCACCGCCACCTCCGTGCTGTCGAGCTTCACCACCGTGGTGGCGACCGTCGCGGCGATGGTGTTCCTCGACTGGCGGCTCGCCGCGTTCGCCCTCGCCCTCCTCCCGCTCTTCGTGTGGCTCACGAAGCGCGTGGGTCAGCAGCGCAAGCGGGTCACGGCGCTGCGGCAGGTGTCCATGGCGGAGGTGTCGTCGATCGTGCAGGAGTCCCTGTCGATCTCCGGGATCCTCCTCGGCAAGACGATGGGCCGCTCCGGCGACCTGGCGGGGCGCTTCGCCGACGAGTCGCGCCGCCTCGCCGACCTCGAGGTGCGAAGCCGGATGACGGGGCGCTGGATGATGGCCGCCATCCAGATCGCGTTCGCGGTGATGCCGGCCCTCGTGTACTGGTTCGCCGGCTGGTCCCTGTCGCGCGGCGGCGGCGCCATCAGCCTCGGCACGGTCGTCGCGTTCACCACCCTCCAGACCCAGCTCTTCTTCCCGATCGGGCGGCTGCTCGGCGTGCAGGTCGAGGTGCAGAGCTCGCTCGCGCTGTTCGACCGGATCTTCGAGTACCTCGACCAGCCCGTCGACATCCACGAGGGGGACCGGTCGCTCGCCGGCACCCGCGGCGAGGTGGCGTTCGACCACGTGTCGTTCCGGTACGACGGCGCCAACGGCTGGACGCTCGACGACGTCGCGTTCACGGTGCCGGCGGGCACGACGACGGCCCTGGTGGGGGAGACCGGCTCCGGCAAGACGACCTGCGCGTACCTGGTGGCCCGCCTGTACGACGCCTCCGCGGGTGCCGTCACGATCGACGGCGTCGACGTGCGGGACCTCACGTTCCCGTCGCTCACCTCCGCCGTCGGCGTCGTGTCGCAGGAGACGTACCTGTTCCACGCGTCGGTGCGGGAGAACATCCGCTTCGCCCGGCCGGGGGCGACCGACGCGGAGATCGAGGACGCGGCCCGCGCCGCCCAGATCCACGAGCTGATCGCGTCGCTGCCGGACGGCTACGACACTCTCGTCGGGGAGCGCGGCTACCGCTTCTCCGGCGGGGAGAAGCAGCGCATCGCGATCGCCCGCACCATCCTGCGCAACCCGCCGATCCTCGTCCTCGACGAGGCGACGTCCGCCCTCGACACGCAGACGGAGCGTCTCGTGCAGGACGCCCTGGAGCGCCTCGCCGCGGGCCGCACCACCATCGCGATCGCCCACCGCCTCTCCACGGTGCGCGACGCGGACCAGATCGTGGTGTTGGAGCGCGGGCGGGTCGCCGAGATCGGCACCCACGACGAGCTCGTCGCGCTGGGCGGCCGCTACGCCGCGCTCGTCGCGCGCGACGCGGAGGAGGAGGCCGGCACCCTGGTGTAGCCGGGGGCGGCCCGCCGGGGCGGCGGGTGGAGGGCCCTACAGGGTGTGGGCGAGCTCGCCGCGGCGCAGGCGGCGGTACAGCTCGAGCGCCTCGCGGAGCACCTGGACGGCCTCGTCCGGGCCGAGGGGGTCGTCGACGACGACCTCCTTGTGCTCCAGCACCTTGTAGTCCTGGAAGAACCGCTGCATCTGGCGCAGCGTGTGCGCGGGGAGCTCGTGGCGGTCCATGTAGTCGGACACCGCCGGGTCCTTGACGCTGACCGCGATGATCTTGTCGTCGATGCCCTTCTCGTCGCGCATCCGCATCACGCCGATGGCGCGGGCCTGCACCATCGCGAGCGGCTGCACCGGCTCCTGCCCCAGCACGAGGGCGTCGAGGGGGTCCCCGTCGTCGCAGTAGGTGCGGGGGATGAAGCCGTAGTTCGCCGGGTAGTGCACCGCGCTGTAGAGGACGCGGTCGAGCTTGAGGAGGCCGGTGCCCTTGTCGAGCTCGTACTTGTTCTTGCTCCCCTGCGGGACCTCGATGATCACCGGGAACTCGGTGGCCACCTGCTCGTCGTCGACGTAGATGTCGTGCCAGGGATGCATCGGAGGGTTTCTACCGTAATCCCGGAGGCGCCGCCCCGGGCTAGTCTCGTCGGGTGGCCCTGATCGACGCTCTCGCCGGGCTTCCCGTCGCGATCGACGGGTACGCGCTGCACCGTTTGCGGCAGCCCGTCCCCGGCTTCACGCGCGTGTCGACGGTGGTGACGGTGCACGGGGCCGGCGCGACGGGGGCGGGGGAGGACGTCTCGTACCTGCCGGAGGACCAGGACACGTTTCCCGCCGGCCTGCCGCTGCGGGGCCGGTGGACGTTCGGCGAGGCGTCGCAGGCGCTCGGGGAGATGGATCTCTTCCCGGCGGCGCCGGGGCAGGAGGCGGCCGTCGACTACCGCCTCTGGGCGTTGGAGAGCGCGGTGCTCGACCTGGCGTTGCGCCAGGCCGGGCTGTCCCTGGGCGCCGCCCTGGGGCGCCGGTATCGCTCGGTGCGGTTCGTGGCGTCGCCGCGCGGCGACGGGGTGGAGGAGTGGCTCG
>JBFLWO010000306.1:0-3611 GCA_040757755.1 Actinomycetota bacterium | reverse complement strand
CCGGCGGGCGGTCGCGGCGTACGAGAGGGTCGCCATCGAATGCATCGTGCCGGTCGACGAGCCGCGGGTCGCCGTCCCCTCCCCCGGGGGGCCGGTCGGTCCCTGACACCCGTGGCGACGTCGGGCCGCGGCGCGCGCTGGTAGGGTCGCCCGCGTGAGCCAGCTCAAAGGCCTCGTCCTGTCCGGTGGGGCCGGCACCCGCCTGCGCCCCATCACCCACACGAGCGCGAAGCAGCTCGTGCCGGTCGCCAACAAGCCCGTCCTCTTCTACGGGCTTGAGGCGCTGCGCGACGCCGGCATCCGCGAGGTGGGGATCATCGTCGGCGACACGCACGCCGAGATCGAGGCGGCGGTCGGGGACGGCTCCCGCTTCGGCCTGGAGATCACGTTCATCCGCCAGGAGGCCCCGCTGGGCCTGGCGCACGCGGTGCTCACCGCCGCCGACTTCCTGGGGGACAGCCCGTTCGTCATGTACCTCGGCGACAACCTGCTGCGCGACGGCATCACGGGGCTCGCCGACGAGTTCCGCCGTACAGGGCCCGACGCGATGATCCTGCTGCAGCACGTGCCGAACCCGCAGTCGTACGGGGTCGCCGAGCTGAACGGCACCCGCGTGATCCGGCTGGAGGAGAAGCCGAAGGAGCCGCGCAGCGACCTGGCGCTCGTCGGCGTCTACATGTTCACGCCCGCGATCCTCGAGTCGTCCCGGGCGATCCGCCCGTCGGCCCGCGGCGAGCTGGAGATCACCGACGCCATCCAGCACCTCATCGACCGGGGCCTCCGGGTCGAGCCGCACGTCGTGACCGGCTGGTGGAAGGACACCGGGAAGCTGGAGGACATGCTCGAGGCGAACCGCCTCATCCTCGACGTGGTCGAGCCGCGCAACGACGGCGAGGTCGACGGGTCGCAGATCGAGGGGCGCGTCGTGATCGAGCGGGGCGCGCGCGTCATCGGCTCCACGGTGCGCGGGCCGGTCGTGATCGGCGAGGGGGCCGTGATCGAGGACGCCTACATCGGGCCGTACACGGCGATCTCGCAGGGCGCCGTGGTGCGTCGCGCCGAGGTGGAGCACAGCATCCTGCTGGAGCAGAGCCGCATCGAGGACCTCGACGCCCGCATGGAGTCGAGCCTCGTCGGTCGCGACGCGGTGGTGACCCGCAGCGTCAGCAAGCCGCGGGCGTACCGGTTCATGGTGGGCGACCACTCCCGCGTGGAGATCTGTCCGTAGGGATGCGCGTCGTCGAGACCGCCCTGCCGGGGCTCGTGGTGATCGAGCCGGTGGTGCACCGCGACCCCCGAGGGTTCTTCACCGAGACGTACCGCGAGAGCGTGCTCGCCGAGCTCGGCGTGGACGAGCGGTGGGTGCAGGACAACCATTCCCGCTCCTCCCGGGGCGTGGCGCGCGGCCTGCACTTCCAGACCGACGGCCAGGCGAAGCTCGTGCGGTGCGCCCGCGGCGCGATCCTCGACGTCGCCGTCGACATCCGCCGGGGGTCCCCCACGTACGGGCGGTACGAGCTGATCCCGCTGGACGACGAGCTGTTGCGGATGGCGTACCTGCCGGCGGGCTTCGCGCACGGCTTCTGCGTCCTGTCGGACGTCGCGGACGTCGTGTACCGCTGCTCCCGCTACTACGACCCGACGCGCGACTCGGCGATCCGCCTGGACGACCCCGCGCTCGGCATCCCGTGGCCGGACATGGATCTCGTCCTGTCCGACCGCGACCGCACGGCGCCCCTGCTGGAGGAGGTCGCCGACTCCCTGCCGTTCGTGTTCGCGGGCGGCGCGTGAGGGTTCTCGTGACCGGCGCCGCCGGCATGCTGGGGCGCGACCTCGTCGCCCACCTCGTCGACGGCCACGAGGTGACCGCCGTCGACCTCGACGTGGACGTCACCGACCCCGCGGCGGTGGACGCGTGCGTGGCGGAGGCCCGGCCGGAGGCGGTGTTCCACCTCGCCGCCTGGACGGACGTCGACCGGGCGGAGAGCGAGGAGGCCGCGGCCCGCGCGGTGAACGCGGACGGCTGCCGCAACGTCGCGGCCGCCGCGGCGCGCGCCGGCGCCGCCCTGGTGGTGCCGTCGACCGACTACGTCTTCGACGGCGCGAAGGGCGCCCCGTACGCCGAGGACGATGCGCCGGCCCCGCTCGGCGCGTACGGCCGCACGAAACGCGCCGGCGAGGTCGCGGCGCTCGACGCCCACCCGGCCGGCACGCGCATCGCCCGCACCGCCTGGCTGTACGGCCGCCACGGCCGGAACTTCGTCGACACGATGCGGGCCCTCGCGCGGGACCGCGACGAGGTGTCGGTCGTCGACGACCAGGAGGGGTCGCCCACCTGGACGCGCGACCTCGTGCCGGCGCTCGTCGCCCTGCTGGACGCGCCGCCCGGCGTGTACCACACGGCGGGGGCGGGGTCGGTGACGTGGGCGGGCTTCGCCGAGGCGATCTTCCAGGAGGCGGGCCTCGCGTGCCGCGTGCGGCGCATCACCACCGCCGAGATGGGGCGCCCCGCCCCCCGCCCCGCCTTCTCGCCCCTCGCCGTCACCCGCCCCGGCGCGCCCCGCCTCAGGCCGTGGCGGGAGGCCCTCGTCGACTACCTCCGGGAGAACCCGTGAAGCTCCTCGTCACCGGCGGCTGCGGCTTCATCGGCAGCGCCTTCGTGCACCTCGCCCTCGCCCGCGGCGCCGAGGTGGTGAACCTCGACAAGCTCACGTACGCCGGCAACCCGGCGAACGTCGCGGACGTCGCGGACGAGCCCGGCTACGCGTTCGTCCACGCGGACATCGCCGACGCCGACGCCGTCGCCGAGGCGGTGGAGGGCGTCGACGCCGTGGTGAACTTCGCCGCCGAGAGCCACGTGGACCGCAGCATCCTCGACCCGGGGGACTTCATCCGCACCGACGTCGTCGGCACCGCGACGCTCCTGGCGGCGGCGCACCGCGCCGGGGTGCCGCGCTTCGTGCAGGTGTCGACCGACGAGGTGTACGGCTCGATCGCCGAGGGGGCGTTCCGGGAGACCGACCCGATCAGCCCGTCGAGCCCGTATTCGGCGAGCAAGGCCGGCGGGGACCTGCAGGTGCTCGCATGGCACCGCACCTTCGGCATGGACGCGGTCATCACGCGGGGCTCCAACACGTACGGCCCGCGCCAGTACCCGGAGAAGCTGATCCCCCTGTTCGTCACGAACGCGCTCGACGGGGAGCCCCTGCCCGTCTACGGCGACGGCCTCCAGATCCGCGACTGGCTGCACGTCGACGACCACTGCGAGGGGATCTGGACGGTGATGGAGCGGGGCGTCGCCGGTGAGGTCTACAACGTCGGCGGCGGCCACGAGGAGACGAACATCGAGGTGACGCGGCGCATCCTGGCGCTGACGGGCCGCGACGGCACTCTCGTCCGCCACGTCACGGACCGCCCGGGCCACGACCGCCGCTACGCCCTCGACACGGCCCGCGCCCGCGCCCTGGGGTGGGAGCCGCGCCGCGCGTTCGGGGAGGGGCTCGCCGAGACGGTCGCCTGGTACCGGGACCACCGGGCGTGGTGGGAGCCGATCAAGTCCGGCGAGTACCGCGCCTACTACGAGTCCCAGTACGGGTCGCGCTGACCGCGGC
>JBFLWO010000305.1:0-3626 GCA_040757755.1 Actinomycetota bacterium | reverse complement strand
GCGGGCGCCCGCCGCGCCGGCCACCGGGACCGGAGCACTCCTCATCGGGGATGGGCGTCCCGGTCAAGAGACCTTCCTTGTGCGGGTAGAATCGAGGTCCCGATCGTCCCTGCCTGCCGTGGCACGGCGACATCGCGACACCCCAGAGGAAAGGAACCGCCATCACGACTCAGCAGACGGCGACCGGCCCGGTGCAGGCCGGGGAGGATGGGGTAGAGACCCTCACCATCATCGACAACCGAACCGGCAAGTCGTACGAGCTGCCGATCACCGACGGGACCATCCGCGCCACCGAGCTGCGGCAGATCAAGGTCGACGACGGTGATTTCGGCCTCATGACGTATGACCCCGCGTTCATGAACACGGCCTCCTGCCGGAGCGCCATCACGTTCATCGACGGCGACGCCGGGATTCTTCGGTACCGGGGCTACCCGATCGAGCAGCTTGCGGAGAAGTCCACGTTCCTGGAGGTCGCGTACCTCCTCGTGAACGGTGAGCTCCCGACCCAGTCCGAGCTCGACACGTGGGTCGGCGAGATCACCGCGGAGGTCGGGGTCGACCCGAGCATCAAGAGCGTCGTCGAGGGCTTCGCCTCCGACGCCCACCCCATGGCGATCCTGGGCGCCGGCACGTCGGCCCTCAGCGCCCTGTACCCCGAGGCGAAGGACATCGCCTCCGCCGAGGTGCGTCATCGTCAGATCGTCCGCACCATCGCCAAAATCGCCACGATCGGCGCCCTCGCCTACCGGCACAACGCGGGCAAGCCGTTCGTCGACCCGGACACCTCGCTCAGCTATTCCGAGAACTTCCTGAACATGATGTTCTCGGGTGACCCCGACTACGTGGCGGACCCGCGCGTCACCCGCGCCATGGACGTCCTGCTCATCCTCCACGCGGACCACGAGCAGAACTGCTCCACCAGCGCGGTGCGCAGCGTCGGCTCCTCCCAGGCGGACCCGTACTCGTCGGTCACCGCCGGCATCTCCGCCCTCTACGGGCCGCTCCACGGCGGCGCGAACGAGGCCGTCCTCAAGATGCTCCGCCGCATCGAGAGCGTGGACAACATCCCCGCGTTCATCGAGGGCGTGAAGGCCGGCAAGGAGCGCCTGATGGGCTTCGGCCACCGGGTCTACAAGAACTACGACCCGCGGGCGAAGATCATCAAGCAGGCCTGCGACGACGTCTTCGCCGTGAAGGGCGTGAACCCGCTCCTGGCGGTCGCCGTGGAGCTGGAGCGCATCGCCCTCGAGGACGAGTACTTCGTGAAGCGGCGCCTCTACCCGAACGTCGACTTCTACTCGGGCCTCATCTACGAGGCGCTCGGCATCCCCGCCGAGATGTTCACGATCCTCTTCGCCATCGGCCGCGCGCCGGGCTGGATCGCCCAGTGGAACGAGATGATCCAGGACCCGGAGCAGAAGATCTCCCGTCCCCGCCAGATCTACGTGGGCGCGGACGAGCGGGACTACGTGCCGGTCTCCGAGCGGTAGCAGGGCACTCAGGGCCCCGCCCCCACCTGAAGGGATCCCGTGGGGGCGGGACCCGCCCCGTCGCCGGCCGGCGCGCGCCGCGGTGACGGGACGCGCGGCGCGGGGCGTCTCCGCCGCCACGCCGCACGCGGGCCGGTCAGCCCGCCGCGGGAGTCGCCGCCGCGTCCGGGGCGCGCGACAGGGCGAGGGTGAGGAGCCGGACGAGCTCGGCGAGCTCGTCGTCGTCGAGGGCGTCCCACAACGCCCGGATGCGTTCCGCCCGGCCCGGCAGGGCCGCGCCCGCAAGCTCGCGGCCGCGGGCGGTGAGGTGGGCCTGCACCATCCGGCGGTCGGCGGGGTGGGGGAGCCGCTCCACCAGGCCGCTGCGCTCCAGCCCGTCGACGAGCTTCGTGATGTTCGGCCGCGTCACCCCGAGCCGTTCGCCGAGGTCGTACAGGCAGGTGCGGTCGCCGCTGCAGCAGCCGAGCACCTCGAGCATCTCGAGCTTCGCGTCGGACAGGCCGTAGTCGGCGGCGTGCCGGTCGAGCCGCCGCGATGCGCGCTCGGCCATCGCGTCGAGGGCGGAGGTCGCCTCCCGGGCGAGCGCCCCGCGGGCACCGCCCTCCGCGCAGGTCGTTTCCCGGTTCATCATCGCAACGGTACCAGCGGGCGGCGCCCCCGGCGAGGCGCCGGCGCCACCCATCGGCCGGCGGGGGAGCGCTAGGCTGCGAGGAGTGTTCGAGCCGCCGCAGGACCTGCGCCGCCAGCTCGGCGAGATCGCCCAGGAGCTCGGCCGCGTGCTGGAGCAGGCCGGTCGCGTCGCCCGTGAGGCCGCGAGGGACGTCGGGGGGTGGGCGGGGCGGGGCGCGGTGCCGCCGCGGCCGCCGGGGACGTCGCCCGTGGAGGCGATCCGGCAGCTCGGGGAGCTGCGTGACGCGGGCCTCATCACGGAGCAGGAGTTCCAGGCGAAGAAGGCGGACCTTCTCAGCCGCATCTGAGGACGGAGTCGGATGGGGCAGAACGATCAGCGCGCGGTGCGTGCGGAAAGGGGTCGGTGATGGGTGCAGTTCCCGAGGGCTGGATGGATCTGGTCGGGGACCTCGAGCCGCACGTCTCCCCGGATTGGACGCGGAACGCGAAGGAGCACGCGGAGCAGGCGTGGGTGCGTCTGGTCATCCTGGTCGACGCGCACCACCAGCTGTCGAACCCCCGCATCGCCGAGAAGATCGCGATGACGATGGCGGACCTCGCGCCGGACCGCGGTGCGGAGCAGCAGGGGTGGAACGCCGTGCGCGAGCGCGCCCAGGAGGACCGCATGGCGATGGTCGCGCGGCTCGTCGACCTCGCCCCCGGCATGCTCCCGGAGGAGCTCGTCCCGTTCTTCATCCGGTCGGTGGACCCCGTCTCGGCGATCCGCTGACGGTGGGTCACCCCTCCGACGCGGACCGCGAGGAGGCGGCGGCCCCCGTCGTCGCCCGCTTCGCCGACGCGCTCACGGCGGGCGACGAGGCGGCTTTGGCCGCCTGCTACGCGGAGAGCTGCGTCGTGCTCGTCGACGGGGCGCGTCTCGACGGGCGCGCCGCCGCCGCCCGCCACCACGCGGCCGCCGCGGAGAGGCTGCAGGGGCTCGCGTCGCGCCGCGTCACGCGCCGCCAGCAGCACGGCGCGCACGCCGTCGTGGGCTGGGTCGGCTGGGACGGCGACGGCCGGCCCGCCGGCACCGGCCTGTCCACCCTGGAGATCCGCCGCGGCGAGGTGGTGTTCGAGTCGTACCGCGAGGGTCTGGCGCCCCACTGACCGCCCCGGGCGGCCCCGGCGGCGCCTACCCGCGGGGGCGCAGCCGGTACACGACGCCTCGCCCGAAGTCCCCCACGAGGAGCGCCCCCCGGCGCGTCGCCACGGCCAGCGGCGTGTCGAACCCGGTGGCGAACGTGGAGGTCCGCCCCGCGTAGCCGTCAGGGGTCGGGGTCAGCGCGATCCGTGCGACGGAGTGGCCGGTGGGGGGCTCGAACGACGAGCCGAACAGGGCGACGAACGCGGACGTGCCGTAGCGGGCGCCCCACTCCCCCGTGACGAACGCGAGGCCGTCGGCGGACGAGTGCGCCGGCATCGTCGCCACCGGCGCCACGGTGCCGGCGCACGACGCGCCCCCCTGGC
>JBFLWO010000304.1:0-3627 GCA_040757755.1 Actinomycetota bacterium | reverse complement strand
ACCCGCCCCCGCGCCCTGCCGCTCGTCCAGGCGACGCGTGAACTCCGCCGGGCTCATCCACTTGGCCACACCGTCGCGTTACCCGCGTCGGGATGCGGGAAAACGGCGATCGGCGGGGGGCGCGCGGCGGACGGGGGCCGGGCGGCGACCCCCGTCCGCGAGGCGATGCCACGGCACCGCCTCCGCGTCCCTACCCCGACGCCTCGGCGACGAAACACGCCCTCCCGGCGGCGCCGCCGTCAGCTCGCCGTGCCGACCGTCGACGCCGGCGGCGGCCGTGACAGAAGCCGCACGCACTCCTCGTCGGACACCTGGGAGAAGTCCTCGTACCACTCCCCCACCGACCCCAGGCCGCGGGCGCGCACCAGGCACACAACGCGGTCCGCGACGCGCCCCAGCGCCGCGCACACCCGGGCGTCGCCCACCGGCACCGCCACCACCACCCGCTCGGGGCGGCCCGCCGCGATCGCCCGCACCGCCACCGTCATCGTCGCCCCCGTCGCGACGCCGTCGTCCACCACCACCACCGTCCGCCCCGCGATCGCCGGTGACGGACCCCGCCGGTACAGCCGCTCCCGCTGCGCCAGGACCGCCTCCTCCCGCACCGCGGTGCGCGCCACATCCTCCTCCGAGATCCCCAGACGCGTGATGATCTCGTCCGCCAGCACCCGCACCGACCCGCTCGCGATCGCCCCCATCGCGAGCTCCTCGTGGCCCGGCACGCCGAGCTTGCGCACCAGGAACACGTCGAGCGGCGCGTTCAGCGACCGGGCCACCTCCGCCGCCACCACCACCCCGCCGCGCGGCAGCCCCAGCACCGTCACGTCCTGGCGGTCCCGCAGGTCGGCGAGCGCCTCGCCCAGGCGCCGCCCCGCGTCGACGCGGTCACGGAACGCCGTCACGCCTCATCCCTCAGCATCGCCCCCAACGTCGCCCCGAACAGGGCGTGCACGATCACCTCGTGGGCCGCGACCCGCGGATCCGACACGAGGGGACGCGGCCACGCCCCGCTGACGCGGTCCGGGTGCAGTCGGTCCGCCACCGCCATCGCCGGCCACAGCGCCGCGTTCTCCACCTCCGCGGCGAGGAGCCCCTGCCGCCAGCCCCGCCCGCCGAGCCGCGCGAACACCGCCCCGAACGCCGCCCCGTTCGCCACATGCCAGGCCGTCCCCACCCCCTGCCAGCGCCGCCGGCTCACGAGCCGCCCCAGAAGGCGCACATCCGAGTACCGCCGCCCCGTCACCGCCCGCACCAGGGGCTCCGCCCCGATCCAGAAGACCGCTGCGACCGTGCCCGCGGCGGCCCCCCGCCAGGTGCGGCTCACCCGTCCGGCGCCGGCCCGTCCGGCGGGCCGGGCATGTCGAGGAGGATCTCGAGGAGGGATCGTTCCTCGGCGGGCCGGGCGCGGGGAAGCGGGAGCCGGCGGCTGCCCGGAAGCACCGCCCCGCCCGCCGCCTGGCGGGCCGCCGCCCGCCGCTCCCCGGCGGGACGGGGGGACGAGGGACGTGGCGGCCGCCGCTGCATGGTCGTCGGGTACCCGCGTCCGCCGATCCCGAACCGCCGCCGCTACGTCGCCCGCGTGGGGAGCGCCGCGGCGCTGTCGAGGACCGTGAACAGCGGCTCGATCCCGGTGAGCTCCAGCATCCTCCGCGCCGTGGAGCCGACCGGCGCGACGATCGCGATCAGGGGGCGGTCCTCCTGCGCGGCACGGGCCAGCTCCACCAGCATGCGCACGCCGGCGGAGTCGATGAACTCCACGTCGGTGAGGTCGATCGCCTGAACCCCGCGGCCGATCTGCGCCGCGAGGTCCGCCCCGATCGTGGGGGCGCTCGCCAGGTCGATCTCCCCCTCGATCCGCGCCACCGCGGCACCACCGGGGCCCTCCACCACGGACAGGCGGTAGATCTCGCTCATCCCGGTCTCCTCGCTCGCGCGGGACGTCCGTCCGGTCGCGACGCTCAGACCACTAAAGCGAACCCGCCCGACGCGCGTCAAGTACGCACCCGGGTGCCGCCATTCACACGCCGCGGCGGCGGAACCACCGGCCGACGCGGGCGTCCACCGTGCCGTCGTCCTTCGCTCCCGTCACGACGAGCCCGAACACACCCGAAGATGCGGAGGGCGACCGGCAGGCTCCGTGTCTTGCGGCCGAAGTTCGTGGTTCTTCCAGGGCGCGCGTCGCGACACGGCAACGCGCGCCCGTCACCACATGACGACAGGGACCGCCGCAGGGACACACTGCCACGCACGGTGCGACTCGAAAGTCGCTGGTCGACGGCCCGCCCGGAGTCGCGACACGGACTTTCGAGTCGATCCGCTCACCGCGCGGGGGAGGCCGCGGGCAGGCGGCCGTCCTTCTTCGCCCGCTCCACGACGTACCAGACGGACGAGCGGGCCAGGCCCAGCCGGTTCGCCACCGCCGTCGTGTCGCCCACCTCGCGGTACAGCTCGATGATCGTGTCGTGGGGAAGACGCGCCCTGCGCGTGCGCGGCGTCCCGGTCGGGATCTCCGGCTGCTGCTGACACGCATAGCACCACGGCCCGCGGTTCAACCGGGCCAGCCGCTTCCCGCATCGGGGACACCGCCGGACCGTCTGGTCCGGGGACGTCGTCGTCGAGTGCCGCATGCGCGCTTCGCCTCCTTCTTCGCCCGAAGTCCGGACGGAGCCCGGCACCGCACGCCGGCCCGCCCCGTCGCCGTGACCGTCAGAGCAGGATCATCAGCAGGATCGCCAGGAGCAGGACGACCGCCAGCGTCCCCACGCCGACAAGGGCGTCGCGCCCCTCCGTCGGCGACGCGCCGCCCGGCGTGTGCGGGGGCTTCCGGCCCCCCACGCGGAACCCGCGCGGCAGGTGACCGTCACGCCGGTCGCGTCCCACACGATCCGGCCCGCCGAACCACGCCTGCGCGCCCGCCGCACCCGCCGGTGGGAAACGCTCCACGATCGTCACGCCACAACCTCCCTGCCCGGTCGGCACAGAGGTTCCCCCTGCGGCGGAAGACCAAACCGGGGCGCCGCACCCCCGGGGGCCCGGGACTCAGCTCACGCCGAGTCGGTGCCGATCCGGAGGACCACGAAGTCGCCGGCGCCCCCCGGCTCCACGACGACCTCGTCGGCGAGACGCTCGAGCACCGATCCCACCTCGGGCAGCGTCGCGTCCCGCCGCAGGCGCTCCCCCCCGCCGGGCATGAGCGGCCCGAGCCGCAGGCTGAGCCGCCCGGGCTCCGCGGTGATCGCCGTGAGGAGGCGTCCGTCCTGGGCGTGGCGGGTGCCGTGCGCCACGAGCGCCTCGGCGATCAGGGTCGCGTCGGCGAGCCTGTCGAGCCGCAGCCCCGCCTGCGCCGCCATCGCCCCCGCCACGCGTGACAGCACCGCCCCGGCGAGAGGCCCCACCGAGACGTCGACGAGCGTCGGCTCCGGCGCCCCGCCCCCCGGGGGGTCGGACGCCTGCGGCTCGGTCCATCCAGGCACGACGGGCATGCTAGTTCCTCGACCCGAAGGTCCGTGTCACGACCCCGGACGGCACGCTGACCAGCGACTTTCGAGTCGCGTCACGCGCCGCGGCGCGTCCGCGCAGGGGTTCCTGTCTGCCGGCGGCGACGGGCGCGCATCGCTGAATCGCAAT
>JBFLWO010000303.1:0-3646 GCA_040757755.1 Actinomycetota bacterium | reverse complement strand
CGCCGCCGGTCACGCGGTGCCGGCGAGCCTCGCGTCCTGCGCCGCCGGCGCGGGTGTCGCCGGGATGTCGCCGCGGGGTGCCGCGTGCGCCGCGGCGAGCCGCTTGGCGGCGCCCACGGCGTCACCGGGGAGGTGGACCGCGCCCAGGTCCCGCGCGAGCTCGCTCGTGGTCCCGGCTCCGCCGATGCCGAGACGCCGGCGTGCGGCGAGGCCGGACAGCTCGCAGCGCGCGGCCTCCAACGGCCCGGGGCACACGGCGGCGAGGACGACGATCTCGGGCGCGACGGCGTCCGCCGCGTCGCAGATCGCCCCGACCGGCGTGTCCGCCCCGAGGAACGTGATCCTCCAACCGTTCGCCCGCAGGGCGAGCCCGAAGGCGATGAGGCCGAGGTCGTGATGCTCCCCCGGGGGGCAGGCGAGGACGGCGCGCGGCCCGTCGCCGGCGTCCCACCCGCGCCCTTCCTCCAGGAGGCGGGTGCGGAGGATGCCGCTCGCGAAGTGCTCCTGGGCGACGGACAGCTCGCCCTGCCCCCACCGCTCCCCGACCTCGCGCAGGTAGGGGAGGACGACGTGGCTGAGGAGCGTCTCGATGCTGAAGCTGGCGACGAGCAGGTCGATCGCGGCGTTGGCGGCGGACGCGTCGAAGCTCTCGAGGGCGGCGCGCATGGCGACGAGGGGGTCGCGCGGGACGGAGGGCAGCGGCGAGGCCGGCCGCGGCGCCGGGCCCCCGCGGACGCGGGACGCCCGCACCATCATCGCGGCCTCCGCCGGGGCGACCCCCCGGGCGATGTGCTCGCGCATCTCCCGCACGCGGTCCTCGTCGGACGCGGAGTAGAGGCGGAACCCGCCGGGGGACCGGATCGGCTCGAGCACCCCGTAGCGGCGCTCCCAGGCGCGCAGCAGGTCGACGCTGACGCCGCTTCTGCGGCTCAGCTCGCCGATGCGAAGGAAGTCCTGTTGTCGGGGGGTGGCGCGCACTGACTTCCCCGCAACTCTAGACGAACCCTCGGGGCCGGGCAGCATGTCGACAGACTCTGGACACACACGAGACGATCAGGGGTGGGCCCATCCCGTGGGCAGCCTCCCCGCGCCCCCCAATGTTCAGGACTTAATCAGGAATTGGAAAGGGCACTCTCGCCGGCGGCGGGCGCCCGCCGGGACCTTGTCGGGTTGCGACAAACACTTGACACGGCGCTGTGGCGATGGCAGCGTTCGACCCCACGATGATCCGAGCCGGTCAACTCGGTTGGACGGAGTCCGTCGTGCCGCAGCGGTCCGCGACCGCCTGCGGCGACGAGGCCGGTGAGGGGACCGTGTACGAGCACAGCCGCGACCTGTACCGCCGCCTGCGCGGGCTGCTCGTGCCCGACGCGCGAAGGCCCGCGGGGCCGCCCCGTGCCCTCTACGCGGGCTGCCTGGAGATGGTCACCGAGATGGCCAAGGAGGGCGGCCGCGCCCACCGCCCCGCCGAGCGGCTCTTCAGTCGGGTGCGCCACCTGTTCGCCCCCCACGCGCAGCTCATCGCGTACCGCGTCATCGACCGCGAGGTGGCGCGCGTCGCCCAAGCCCTCGTCGAGCGGGCACGGCGCGGCGGGCGGGGCAACCTCCTCACCTGCGTCGCCACCACGCGCCGCGGCAAGCCCTGCCAGCGCGAGCCCCTGCGCGGGTCCGCGTACTGCCCGTCGCACCGCCACCTCGAAGCGGGCGCCGGCAGCGACGACACGGCTGCCCTCACCGCCGCCGGGGCGATGACGACCTCCGCGGGCCACCTGGCCGCCTGAGCCCGCCGAACGCGCGCTGCGCGCCACGCTGCGCCGCCGGCCGATTCGGGCTAGTGTCGCGACGCCCGCAGCCTGCCGGCGGGTGCCGGCACCGTCGTGGACGGGCCCGGCGGCGTCGAGCGCGCGGAGGGGTGGGGTGAAGGTCGCGGTCGCGGGGGTGACGGGGCTCATCGGGCGGCGGCTCGCGGCCGCGCTCGTCGACCGCGGGGACGACGTGGTGGGGCTGAGCCGCGGCGCCGCAGCGGTGCCCGGGGTGCGGATGGTGCGCTGGAACCCGGCCGACGGACCCGTCCCGCCGGGCCTCCTGCACGACGTCGACGCCGTCGTGAACCTCGCGGGGGCGCCCATCGGCCGGGGCCGGTGGACCGCCGCCCGCAAGCGCGAGATCCGCGACAGCCGGGTCGTGACGACCCGGCGCATCGTCGAGGCCCTGGGCGGCGGGGGTCCCCGCACCCTGGTGAACGCGAGCGCCGTCGGCTATTACGCCACCGGCGAGCAGGAGGTGGACGAGTCCGCGCCCGCCGGGGAGGGGTTCCTCGCCGAGGTGTGCACCGCCTGGGAGGCCGCCGCCCGATCCGCGGAGGACGCGGGGGTGCGCGTCGTGCGCGCCCGAATGGGCGTGGTCCTGGCGCGGGAGGGAGGGGCGCTCCCCACGATGGCGCTTCCGGTGCGCCTCCTGGCGGGCGGGCCGCTCGGCGGCGGTCGCCAGTGGGTGCCGTGGATCCACGTCGCCGACGCCGTCGGCCTCATCCTCCTCGCCCTCGACCGCGACCGCGTCTCCGGCGCGATGAACGTCACCGCCCCGCGCCCCGCCCGCCAGCGCGACCTCGTCACCGCGATCGCCCGGGCGCTCGGACGGCCCGCCGTCCTCCCGGCCCCCGCCGTCCTCGTGCGGCTCGCCCTGGGGGAGATGAGCGTCATGGCCCTCGAGGGGCAGCGCGCCGCGCCGCGGGTCGCGCTCGACGCCGGGTACCGCTTCGCCTACGAGGACGTGCTCGAGGCGGTGCGGGCCGAGCTCGCCCCCGCCACCCCGTGACCGCCGCACCCGGCGCCGTCCGCCACGGCGCCGGCCTGACCTGGGTTGCTCGGTCGCCCCCGCGCCTGCAGCGGGCCTCGCACGCGGTGGAGCACGCCGGCGACGTGTGGCTCGTCGACCCGGTCGACGCCCCCGGGCTCGACGAGGCCGTCGCGTCGCTCGGCCGCCCCCGCGCCGTCGTGCAGATCCTCGACCGTCACCCCCCGCGACTGCGCCGCCGTCGCCGCACGCCTCGGCGTGCCGCACCTGCGGCTGCCCGAGGGGCCGCAGGCCGGGCCGTTCCGGGTGATCCCGGTCGTGCGGCGCCCCGGCTGGCACGAGGTCGCCCTGTGGGAGCCGGAGCGCGGGATCCTCGTCGTCGCCGACGCCGTCGGCACCGCCAGCTACTTCCGTGCCCCGGGCGAGCCCCTCGGCGTCCACCCGTTCCTGCGGCTCACCCCGCCGCGGGCCCTGCGGGGCCTCGCGCCCCACCACCTCCTCGTGGGCCACGGCCCCGGCATCCACGGGCCGGACGCACCCGCCGCCCTCGCCGAGGCCCTCGCCACCGCACGCCGCCGGGCGCCGCGGTGGCTGGCGGGCCTGCCGGGCGCGCGCCGCCGGTGACGGGCGGGCCCGCGAACACCGGCACGAAACTTCACCGTTTCGGACGGCCTTTCGCGACACCAGTCGCTAACTTTCGTCCCTCACGGTTCACGACGCCCCCGGAGGCCCGAGGGTGACTCCGCCCGCGCACGCCCCGCAGGACGTCCTGAAGGCCGCGCCGCCCGGCCTGCACGACGCCCTCCACTACCCCTTCTTCCAGACGGTCTTCGACCGCAAGAGCCGCCGG
>JBFLWO010000302.1:0-3664 GCA_040757755.1 Actinomycetota bacterium | reverse complement strand
GACGGTGATCGCGACCGCGGGGGCCGCGGTGTGCGGTGCCGCGTCGCGTCGCAGGGCGGGTCCGGCGATCGCGTATCCGGCGACGACCGCGACGGCGCCGAGGAGCGCGAACGGGCCGAGCGCGCGCCGCTCGTCGCGCGGCGACGGGACGAGTTGGGGCCGGGTGTCGAGCGGTGACGGGATCGGGCAGGCGCGGCGTCGACGCGGAACGAGGAGCAGTCTCACGTTCCGCCGGAAGGGAGACAACCTGGAGCGTGCCCAGACTCCCGAGCGGCCACGGGGAGCGTGGCCCGGGCTCGCGAGAGTGCACCCGCCCGGCCGAGCCCGGCCACGTAGCGTGCGCGTGGCCCGGGAGGGTGGCCGGGGGTCCGAGCTGGCCGGGCCACTTAGCGTGCGTTGGAGCGTGGCCGGGGGTCCGAGCGTGTATCGGACTAACGCACGCTAAGTGTAGTTATGTTGCTTTGCCAGGGCCGTTGGTGCGGCGGGTAGGCTCGGGGCATGGCTGCGACCCTCGCTTCCTCTCCCCGCCGCGCGTCGCGCTCGCGTCGCGCCGGCGTGTTGGCGTCCGCCCTGGCGGCGCTGGCCGTTGCGCCCGCCGCTGCGTCCGCCTCCCAGGTCGGCTTCCACACTCCGTCGAGGAACATCCACTGCGTCATGACCAGCGACGGTCTCGTCCAGTGCTGGGTGCTGTCGTCGGCGTGTCGCGGCGAGGGCGGCGGTCTGTTCGCCCATTCGTGGGCGTTTTCCCCGGGCAGGCGTCCGACGCGGTTCTGTCCGGGCGATTTCGTCCCGGGCACGCGGTCGCTCGGGTACGGGCGGAGCATCACGCTGGGCGGGTCGCGGTGTACGTCGCGCACGAGCGGGGTCACGTGCGTGCGGCTTCGGACGGGCCACGGGTTCTTCCTCAGCCGCGCGCGTCAGCGGATCTTCTAGACGCGTTCAGGGGGCGCGCCGTCGCGGGCGCCCCTGCGTCATTCGGGCCGGGACTCCTGGCGCGCGAGCGCTTCCCATGCCCGCCATCGCCCCGGCCCGCACCGCGCCATCATGCGAATCCTGTGCGAGTCGCGCGCCCTCGAGCGCGAGCGCCGAGCGGCGACGCCGGTCCCCGATCACGATCGCGGCAGGCGCAGCCGATGGCCGGCGGTGACCTCGCGGGTGAGCGCGTCCCGCACACCGACCCGTTCCGCGTACTCCGGCCAGCGCCGCACGACGCCGGTCACCTCGTTGAGGATCGCGTCCGCGCGTCCCTGTTTCAGTGAGGCCGTGCGGCCCGCGTCGCGCAGGTCGCCGCGGGTGAACCCGTCGTTCTTGCCCGTCAGCGACATCTGGTGCCGGCGCGTCCACGCACCGGAGGGGTTGAACGCGTAGGTGACGTCGAACGCGGGCGACAGGCGCCACGTCCCCCGCCGGTCCATCAGGAAGGCGATGTTCTTCACGTGGTCGTCCTGGTTGCGGGCGACGATGTTGAACACCATGCGGCGGAACTGCTCCTCCATGGCCGCGGGTCCCAGGTCCAGTGCGCGGATGGCGGCGAACGCCTGCTCGTAGGAGTTCGCGAGCGCCTGGTTGTAGTCGAGGTGCGCCAGCGCCCCGAGCGACTGCATGTGGAGGCGGTCTCCCCCCCGGGGGCGGTCGAAGCGGCGGGCCATGAAGTGCCGCCGGCCGCCCTCCTCGAGCAGGCGCGTGTCCGGCATCTCGATGCCGGCGTCACGGGCCATCAGCGAGTACGCGTACTCGACGGCGCAGAAGCCGTCCGGGTCGGACAGGCTCTCCCGGTCCCGGTTTCCGCGCACCCCGTCGAACTTCAGGAGCCAGTGCTCGAAGCCCTCGGGGGCGTCCGCCTGCCCGGTGCGGACCTCCTGCGTGTCCGGGTTCCAGGCGATCACGGCCTTCGCGCGGGCCCCGCCGGCCGAGGTGCCGACGCGCAGGATCTCGGCGAGCGCCCCCTCGCGCGACATGCCGTCGAACGACTCTGACAGCACGCGGCGGCTGGTGAGGATCTCCGAGGCCAGCGCGACGAGGGCATTCACGTGAACCCGATCCGCCGCCCGCGACCGGGGCCCGAGCGCCGGGGCGAACTCGAGGGCTCCCATCCCGCGGGATCCGACGTAGCTGAGCCTCTCCAGGGCGTCGAAGCCGGCCGGGTCGCGCCCCTGCCCGGCGAGCCACGCCGCGATGACCGCCTCTCCGAACCGGTCCGGGAGGGAGTCCGCCAGGAGTCCGGGAAGGCCGTGGAACGTGCCCTCCGCGAGCTCCGGGAACCGGTACACCCGGCCGCGCGCGAGGGGCATGACGAGCGGCGCGAGCTCGATGCCGCTGCCGACGAAGGCGGGGTCGTACTCGAAGGCGGCGATGCTCTCGCCGTCGGCGAGGATGGCGGCGCCGATCGTGGTCCCCCACATCCTCACCTCGGTCACGGTCACCGCGGCTCCTCATCGCCCCACCGCCAGCCGGACGCGGCCCCGGGCGGGGGTCCCTCCCCGACCTCGCCGCGGCGCCCGGACGCCCGTCGGCGACGCCGGCCTGCGAGTCGCAGCTGCTGGATCGGGCTCGGTGCGGGCTCCGGCACGAGCCGGTCGAGCCCCTCCAGAAGGTCGAGCGCCCGAAGGACCCGGATGAGGTTCACCAGGGTCGAGCCCTGCCCCCCTTCGAGCCGGCGAAGCGTGTTGAGCCCCACGGCCGCGACATCGGCGAGGGCCGCCTGCGAGAGGTTCCGCTCGAGCCGGGTGCGTTCGATGCGCCGGCCGAGCTCGCCGAGGACGGCGGCGTCGGTGAAGGCTGACGCGATGCGCATGAGAACCTACTTCTCGGTCATTAGTCGCAGATATGGCCAACTACCACCCATATCCGGGTGACAGGATACCACGCAGTGGCGAGCACAACCGCCCAATGATGGGCCGAAGCCCCATGTCGATGGCGTGATCGCCCGATTGTGGGCGGTATGGATGTGTCCGGCGCGTCCGGCGCAGAGTCCGGCGCGCGCGGCGCGGTATCGACCTAGCCTGTTCGCAGTGCGAGAGATCGGCCGGCTCCCCCGCGACGCGGCGGTCTGCGGCGGCGTCGGCCTGGCGTATGATGGCGAACGTATGTTCGCTCGATAGGGCGTTCCCCTCGACGAAGGAGATCCCCATGTCCACCGTCCATCCCATCCCGGACGGCTACCCCCGCGTCACGGCCTACCTGTGCGTCGACGGCGCCGCCGAGGCCATCGCCTTCTACGGCACCGTCTTCGGCGCGACCGAGCGGATGCGCATGGCGTCCCCCGACGGCAAGGTCGGCCACGCCGAGCTCGTCCTCGGCGACTCCCTGATCATGCTCTCCGACCCGTTCCCCGAGATGGGCGTCGCCGCCCCGGCACGGTCGGGCGACACCGCCTCGATCACCCTGAACGTCTACGTGGAGGACGTGGACGCCGCGTACGAGAGGGCCCTGCAGGCGGGCGCCACCGCCGTGCGGCCCGTCGAGAACCAGTTCTACGGCGACCGGTCCGGCCAGTTCGACGACCCGTTCGGGCACCGGTGGAACGTCGCGAGCCACGTCGAGGACGTCAGTCCCGACGAGATCGCGCGGCGCGCCGCCGCCATGATGGCCGCCGGCTGACCCGCCCGCCGCACCTCGCGGCCCGCCTCACCGCTCCCCCGGGCGTTGCGCCGCGGTGCGCCGC
>JBFLWO010000301.1:0-3669 GCA_040757755.1 Actinomycetota bacterium | reverse complement strand
GGCCTCCTTCGCCTCCGTGAGCACGGCGGAGGCGATGTCGCGGGCGCGGTCGGCGCCGTCGGCGAGGATCCGCTCGATCTCGCCCGGGTCGGCGAGGAGCTCCTGCCGCCGGGTGCGGATCGGCTCCAGCACGGCCTTCACCCGCTCCGCGAGGTTCTTCTTGTCGGCGACGCAGCCGAGCTCGGCGGTGGTGCACCCGGCGTACACGCCCTCCAGGTGCTCGCGCGGCGCCCCGAACAGGCGCTGGTAGGCGAAGACGTTGCACACCTCGGGCCGCCCCGGGTCGGACCGCCGCACCCGGACGGGGTCGGTGATCATGCCGCCGACGAGCCGGTCGATCTCCTCCTCCGTGGCGCCGAGGGTGATCGTGTTGCCGTAGCTCTTGCTCATCTTGCGGTTGTCGGTGCCCAGGATGAGCGGGAACTCGGTGAGCCGGTGCTGCGGCTCGGGGAACACCGGTCCGTACAGATGGTTGAAGCGGCGCACCACCTCGCGGGCCAGCTCGATGTGCGGCAGCTGGTCCTGGCCGACGGGGACCTGGGTCGCCTTGTAGAGGATGATGTCGGCGGTCTGCAGCAGCGGGTAGCCGAGGAACCCGTACGTCTCGATGCCCTCGCCGAGCTCGGCGATCTGCCCCTTGTAGGTGGGGACGCGCTCCAGCCAGGGAAGCGGGGTGATCATGCCGAGCATCAGGGCGAGCTCCGCGTGCTGCGGCACGTCGCTCTGGCGGAAGACGATGCTCTTGTCCGGGTCGATGCCGCACGCGATCCAGTCGGCGACCATCTCCACCCCGGCGCGGTGGATGCCGCGGACGTCCTCGTAGCCGGTGGTGAGGGCGTGCAGGTCGACGACGCAGTAGATGCAGTCGAGCTCGTCCTGCAGGGCGGTCCAGTTCGACAGCGCCCCGAACAGGTGCCCGATGTGGAGGGCGCCGGTGGGGCGCATCCCGGAGAAGACGCGCTCGCGTGTGGCCGTGGTCGTCATCGGCGGGCGATGCTACCCGACCGGGTCCACGGAGCTCTGCCGCACGCCCCGTGACCGCAGCGGGACGAGCGTCTAGCATCGCCTCGGCGTCGCGGGAAGCAAGCGAGGGGAGCCGTGACCAAGGAGAAGGAAGAGGCGATCGAGGTGGAGGGCGAGGTGACGGAGGCCCTCCCGAACACGATGTTCCGGGTGCACCTGGACAACGACCACGAGGTCCTCGCCCACATCTCCGGCCGCATGCGCCGCCACTACATCCGGATCCTGCCGGGTGACCGCGTGAAGGTGGAGCTGTCCCCCTACGACCTCAACCGGGGGCGCATCACCTTCCGCTTCAAATAGCGCCTTCCGCGGCGACCTCCCGCACGCGCGCCTCGCCGCCGCCGGCGTCGAGCGCGCCCACGTCGTGGAGCCGCGCGAGGGCGTCGACGACCTCCGGCCGGAACTGGGTGCCGCGCCCCTCCAGGCACCGCCTCATCGCCTCGTCGACGTCGATGGCGGCGCGGTACGGGCGGTCGCTTCGCATGGCGTCCCACGCGTCGGCGACGGCGATCACGGCCGCGCCCAGCGGCAGGTCGTCGCCGGCGAGCCCGTCGGGGTAGCCGCCGCCGTCGTGGCGCTCGTGGTGGCCGCGCACCCAGGCGACCTGGTCGGGGGCGAGCACCCCGGACACGATCTGGGCGCCGAGGGCGGGGTGGGCGCGCATCAGCTCCCATTCCTCGTCGGTGAGCTTGTCGTGCTTGGCGAGGAGCGTGTCCGGCACGCCGATCTTGCCGACGTCGTGCACGAGGGCCGCCTCCCGCAGGGCGATGATCTGCGGGATGTCCCAGCCGAGGGCGGTGGCGAGGCCGATGGCGAGGTCGGCGACGCGCTCGGAGTGGCGCTGCGTGTAGGGGTCTTTCGCGTCGACGGCGCGGGCGAGGACGTTCACGGCGTTCAGCGCCTGGGAGCGGGCGAGCTGCTGCGCCTCCTCCGACGCGGACAGGGCGGTGACGACCTCCGGGGCGTAGCTCACGACCTTGTCGCGGCCGTGGGCCTTCGCCCAGTAGAGGGCGCCGTCGGCGAGCCGGTACAGGTCGGCGGCGCTGGCGGCGCGGTCCAGGCTCGCGACGCCCGCGGAGATGGTGGTGGCGTTGATCCCGTCCAGCTCGATGCCGCTGTTGCGCACCGCGACGCGGGCGCGGTCCGCGGCCTCCACCGCCTCCACCTCGGGGCAGCGCGGCAGGAGCCACGCGAACTCCTCCCCCCCGACGCGCCCCAGCACGTCGTGGGAGCGGGCGGTGGTGCGCAGCCGGGCGGCGACCTCGACGAGGAGGGCGTCGCCGGCCTGGTGGCCGCGCGTGTCGTTCACGAGCTTGAAGTGGTCGAGGTCGAGGAGCACGAGGCTGAGCGGCGCGCCCTCCCGCTGGGCGCGGTCCACCTCCTGGCCGAGGCGCTCGTGGAAGGCGCGGTGGTTCAGCAGGCCGGTGAGCGGGTCGGTGGCGGCCTGGGCGGTGGCGCGGGCGAGCCCGTGGGTGAGGCGCGCGACCTCCCGGTGGAAGAGCCCCATCCGCAGGACGACGGCGATGACGGTGATGGCGGCGAACGCCAGGCCGACGGAGCGCGCGCCGGAGATCGCCTCCCGGGCGAGAAGCGCGGTGGCGAGCAGGGCGAACCCGGCGGGGGCGAGGAGCACGCGCACGCTGTGCACCGCGTGCGTGTGGGGGACCACGGCGGGAAGCCAGGGCGCGAGGCCGAGCACCACGAACCCCGCGCACCACAGCGTGAACAGCAGCCAGTCGGGGACGACGGGGGACGCCGCGACCTCGTACGCGTAGATGGAGTCGGTGGCCCCGCTGATCACCTGGCCGGCGGCGAGGACGAGCCACGCGGGGCTGGGCCGCCACCGTGCGAGCGCCATCCCGACGACCGCGATGACGACGAGCACGAGGTCCGCGACGGGGTAGGCGAGGTTGACGGCCACCTCGAGCGCGGTGCCTCCACCGTTCGCGACGGCGGGGAGGATGAAGGTGGCGCTCGCGGCGATCACGCAGGTGCCGGCGATGACGCCGTCGAGCCAGGTGCTGAGCCCCAGACGGTGGCCCCGGCCGCGCAGGAGCAGGCCGAGGCTGAGGTAGAAGGCGGCGTACGACACGCCGTAGACGCCGTCGACGACGGACACGGTGGGGAACCCCGTCAGCGCCCACCACACGTCGGCGACGACCCACAGGGCGAGGGCGGCGGCGAGGAACGCCCACGCGGTGCGGGACTCCCGCAGCACCACGAGGCGCATGACGACGGCGACGAGCACGATGCCCTGCACGATCGTGGCGCCCCACTGGCTCTCGACGCCGTCGAGCCACGCCCAGCCGGTGCCGGTGCCGTTGGCCACCGCGTACAGGGCGGTGGCGGCGACGGCGAGGGCGAACAGCGCGGCGACGGCGCGCCGCACGCGCGGCGCGACGGCGCCGAGCGGGCCGGAGAGGACGGCGAGTCGCAGGGACCGGTCGGCGAGCAGGGCGCGCCGGGGCGAGGAGGTGCTCGTCATCGCCCTCCCATCGGCCCGCCGGGTCCGGTACCTGAGCCGGGATCCGGCCGCCCGGGATGCCGTTTGGGAGGCCGCTCGCCGTTCACGCGGGCTACTCTGCCCGCGTGTCGCAGACGCCGCCGGGGCGCGCCGCCCACGACGTGGGGGACGGTGCCCCCGCC
>JBFLWO010000300.1:0-3682 GCA_040757755.1 Actinomycetota bacterium | reverse complement strand
CGTCGGGGTTGGAGCTTCGGGCGTGACGGGGCGGCCGGGTTCGCCGCGGCGGGCGGCGGTGGCGTTGCGCTACCGGGGTGGTGAGGATGTGGCGCCGCGGGTGGCGGCGTCGGGCCGGGGGGTGGTGGCGGACCGGATCGTGGAGTTGGCGCGGGAGCATGGGTTGCCGGTGCGGGAGGACCCGGATCTGGCGGCGGCGTTGGCGGTGTTGGATCTGGGGGCGGCGATTCCGGTGGAGTTGTACGGGGTGATCGCCGAGGTGCTGGCGTGGGCGTATCGGGTGAACGGGGATTTCGCGGCGCGACGCGGGTCGTGACGGCTGCGGGGTGGGGATCGTGGTGGCGGGGCGGCGCGCTACGGTTCGCCGATGGCGCGTGTTATTTCCGTTGCGGATCTGAGTCGTGATCCGGGTGTGGTGGCGCGGGAGCTTCCGGCGTGGCAGCGTGGGGAGCCGGATGAGGCGGCGGTGGCGACCCTTGAGGCGTCGGCGCGGAACCTGCATGACCGGGCGTACACGTGTTGGGTGTGGACGGGGCGGTCGCCGCGGGGTGAGCCGGCGTGGGCGGTGCCGGTCGCGGCGGTGACGGCCCGTGATTTCTCGCCGCGGGGTCCGGCGCGGGTGTTGGCGCGGCTGGTGGGGGCGGCGGTGGATGCGGGTGCGGACGCGGACCGGATCCGGTTCGTGGAGTGGCACGGGCTGGTGTGTCTCGTGCTGCCGGGGTTGGAGGAGGATCTGGCGGGGGATGCGGTGGCGGAGGCGACTCCGGCGCCGGCCCGTGCGGCGGTGGCGGCCCTCCCGGCGGGTGTGGTTCTTGATGGTCCGCCGGTTCCGTTGGGTCTTGTGCCGGGGGCGGATACGGGTGTGTCGCGTCTGGCCCGGGCGGCGCATGTGCATCCGCTCAGGGTGGTGGTGGCGTTGGCGGGGCATGGCCAGCCGGTGGATGAGGAGCGGTATCCGCCGGAGCTTGTGGCGTCGCTTCGGGAGTGGGGGTGCGCGGGTGAGCCGCCGCCTCCGCCGCCGCCGAGTTTGGAGGTGGAGGACGATCCGTGTCCGCGGCGCCGTCACGCCCGCCGCGTGCTGCGCCGGATCCTGCGGATGGGGAAGGTGGGGGCGCAGTTCCACACGGAGTTCGATCACCTGTACCGCGGTCTCGCCCCGGAGCACCGGGCGGATGGCCTGGCGATCGGTGAGGCCCTCATCCGCGCGGGCCTCCTGGGGGAGAAGCCGAGCGTGGGGCAGCGGCACGTCTACCTCCGCCGCGAGGCCCTGCCGGACATCCACGCCCTCATCGACCGCGGCGAGACGAGGGACCCGGTTCTCGCCGCCGAGTGGACCGCGCCGGCGCCGGGGGATGCCCAGGAGCGCTGATGCGCTTCTCACCTCCGCGCTGAGCTCGCCGAACGCGCGCAGGGGTCAAGGGGTCACGTTCCGCCCGGACCGGTCGGCCCCGATCCCTGCCCGCTTCGCCCCGCCTCTCGGGACACGAGCCACATCCCCGTAAGACGGGCCTCCCCTCCGGGAGACTCACTCCTGCGTCCCACCCGCTGCGCCGGCCCTCATCCCACCTATACGTGCGGGGACTCTCGCGGCTAACGACGCACTCCAGTAGGCAAATCGCACATCCGTAGAATTACCAGTCCGACGCGACGCGGTCGCTGGCTGCGTACTCATGCTAATGGCGGCTACCGCCGGATTCAGCACGTTATGTACGCTCGTGTTCGCGTTTTGGCTACCTTCTGACCGGTATGTGACTGCGCTCCAATACCGAACCTAGCCATCCGGCTAGTTGAGGCGTCCATACAGCCCCGGCTATCGTCGCGGCCGTTCATCGGGGCGCAGGCCCCATCTCATACCGCCCCGCCGAAGCTCGTTACTCAGCGCCTCCCGCGCGTCGCAGCGATTCAATCGTCCACGGCGTGAACCCTCGGGGGCGTCCCACAACCGGAGCACACTCTGCTCGCAAGACGTTCTGCCAACGGTGTCCTCACGCGCCCGAATGCCGAATGCGCCCTATGTCAGCGCGTGCATCACCGCTCCCCCGTGCACAGCGAGGGCGGCGATGGCCCAAAGGGCCACCCGCGCCCAGGCCCAGCTGCGCGCCGAGCGCGTGGTCGCAGCGATCGCCGGCACGGCCGGGAGGTTCCTGGCGGGGAGCACGTTCCAGGTATCGGCAATCACCCCCCGCGCCAACACCCCCTCTTGTCAAACGGGATCAAGTCCCCTAATCGGGTCGCGGCACGTCGCGACGGTCCGCACGCCGCTCCCTCTGCCGCCCGCCCGGCACCACACCCAGCCTCGGATCACCGCAGAAAGGAGATGCCTGTGATTCTCAAGAGCGGCGCAGGATTCGGAGCAGTCAGCATCACGGCCCTGACCGATGTCGAGATCCCCATCGCCGGCCATAGCTTCCCCCTTTGGCTCGGCGAGATCGGGGTCTTCGGCGTCGCGGTCGGTCTCCTGGCCGCGCTCGAAGCCCGGCGTCGCAGGGCGCTGCGCCGGGCGGCAGCAACCCCCACCAGTCCCACTGACTCCCTGAACCTGGCCACGGAGGGCGCGTGATTCCCGAGATCGTGGCCGGCCTCCTTCCCGCGGCGGTCCTGCTCGACGGACAGAACCTCGTCGCTCCGTTCCGCAAGGTCCTCGAGCCGATCACCACCGCGCCCTCGAACGACTTCACGATCCTCGTTCCGCTCTACGGCGATCCCAAGTACCTGCGCAACGAGGCCTATCTCTCCCGGTACCGCGAGAACGTCCTCCTGGTGATCAACACCGCGACTGAGGTCATGGCGGCGTTCGCAGAAAGGAAGGAGAAGGAGGGCTGGCGGGTAGCCCGCGCGTCGGGGGACGCCCGGCATTCCCCGGCCCACATGATGATCATCGGGCTGGAGCACGTCACGACCACCTACGTCATCAGGCTGGACGGCGACACCGAGACCATCGAGCACCCCGGCGCGGCCATCGCGGCCATGAGCGCCGACAGCGCTGACTTCTGCTCCGTCAAGGTCGTGCCGACAAGTCGCGCGACGATTGCCGAGAAGCTCCAAGGCGTCGAGTACGACATGGCCATGCTCGCTCGCCACAACGCCCCGTGGATGACTTCCGGCGCCTGCATGATGGGTCGCACCGATGCGTGGCAACGCATCATGGAGCGTCACTCGTTGTACTTCTTCGGCGAGGACGTCGAGTCCGGGCGCCTGGCCAAGTGGCTTGGGATGCGCGTGCGCCACATCGACTTCGCCGCGTACACGGACGTGCCGCAGACCTTCCGTGCGCTGTTCCGTCAGCGCCGAGGGTGGTGGTGTGGAGCGTTCCGCCAGACAATCATCAATGCGGATAAGAACCTGCGGTTCCCGATCTGGTCGCTCTACTACCTCGGGCTCGTCTACTTGCTCCTCGCTGGCAAGCTCAACGCGACCCTGACCGACCCGACCGTCCTCCCGACGCTCACGCTCGTATACGTCGTGCTGACCCTTCTGGCGAACTGGCCCGTGCGGAGCCGGTGGATGATCGTGTTTCCCTTCTACTCTCTGGCGCAGGCCTTGGTGATGCCGGCCGTCGGATTCGTCCATTGGGTGCGGGTGCTCGCGAGCACCCGCGCGCACGGCCGGTACCGTATCTCCACCCTCAGGACGCTGATCCCGGCCCTCAGCCGGCGCGCGTCCTGAAAAGGCGAGTCCGGCC
>JBFLWO010000299.1:0-3683 GCA_040757755.1 Actinomycetota bacterium | reverse complement strand
AGGAGGCGGGGCCGCCGCGCCCGCGGTCACCGGGGCTTCGTCGCCCTCAGCGTCGAGCCCATCGCTCCGAACTTCGCGGCTTTGCGCCGCGTGTCCTCGAACGTGGAGCGCGCGTAGGTGTCGACGAGGTCGCCCTGGCGGATGTCGGTGTATGCCCGCTGAACCAGCAGGCGCGCGTGCTCACCGTGGAGCAACGCGCCGGCGATTCAGCCGGTCCACAGGTCGATGCGTTTCCTGGCGTCCTCCGACACCTCGTGGTGGATGACGACGTCGGCGAACTGGAGGCGTCCCCCGGGGCGCAGCACCCGGTCGATCTCGTCGAGGACCGCGTCCTTGTCCGGCACGAGGTCGATCACCCCGTTGGAGATCACCACGTCGACGGACGCGTCGGGCAGGGGGAGCGACTCGATGAGCGATTCGTGCAGCTCGACGTTCGCGAGCCCCATCCGCCCGGCGCTGCGCCGGGCGAGGTCGAGCATCGAGCGGGTCATGTCCACGCCGATGACCCGTCCCTGCGGGCCGGTCATCTGGGCGGCGACGAGCAGGTCGGTGCCGGCGCCGCAGCCGAGGTCCAGCACCACCGAGCCGGGGTCGATGCGGCCGAGGAGGAAGTGGTTGGCGACGCCGGCGAAGCTCGCGACGGTCTCCTCGGGCACGGCGGACAGCTCGGGCTGCGGGTAGTCGAGCTCCTCCGCCCAGGCGCGGCCGGTGGGGAAGATGAAGTCGCGCTCCTGCTCCGTCGAGACCTCCGTGTAGGTCTTTCGGATCTCGTCGCGCAGGACGTCGACGTCGACGGGGATGTCGGTGGTGCTCACGGGGGTGGTCACCTCCTGGATGGGTGCGAGGCCCGCGCGGCGGCGGGCACGGGGGCGGGGGCGGCCCCGTGCGGCGATTTTTCCACACTCCCCGGCCCCGGTCCACGGTGTGGGCGGGAGGTGGACGCCGCGTCACGTCGCGCCGCCACCGTCCCGTGCGCCGGGGCCCTCGACGTAGAAGAAGCCCCGCCCGCGCCGCCGTTCGCGTCCCGGAGTGAGCAGCCCTTCCTCCGCGAGGGAGGCGAGTACGGTCCCCGCGTGAGTGACGCTGATGCCGGCGAGATCCGCGACCTCCGTGCTCGACACCCTCCCGCGCGAACGGGCCCACCCCAGGATCATCTCGCTGCGTCCCCGGCCCGTCGCCAGCTGTCGCGTCCTCGTCGCCAACCGCGGGCGGGCGGCGTCGCTGAGGCGATAGGCGGACGGGCTCCCGTCGGGGATGCCGCCCACCTCGACGAGGAGGGGGGATCCGTCGATGCGGGCGGCCGAGGCCCTGGTGAGGGCCGCCTCCGTCTCCGCCCGGGATCGCTGGAGCGTGGCCTGCGCCGTGGCGGCATCCACCCAGCCTCGCCGGGTGAGGTGGCTGATGATGAGGAGGGCGTCGAGGTCGCTCGCGATGGTGCGCGGCTGAACGGCGGACAGCAGGTGGATGATCTCCGGGTCGGGATCACCGCCCACCAGCGCGACCCGTACGTACGGTCCGTCGATCTCCGCGATCTCCGGCTCGGGGCGTCCCATCGCGAGCAGGTCGCGCACCATGCGGTCGACGCCGATGCCCTCCCGCTCCGCCAGGCGGAGCGTGGCCATCGCATCGGCGAGGCTGCGGTAACGGGGCACCGCGGGGTGCGTGATGATGTTCGACGGCGTGACCCCGCCGATGAAGCCGCCTGGCGAGGTCACCGTCAGCACGTCGCCAGTGTGCTCCACCGTCGTCGGCGGGGGCGACAGCCAGTCGCGGTGGACGACCCCGTTGACGATCGCCTCTCGCAGCGCTCGCGCCGGGATCGCGCGGAGCTGGCCGTGCGCGAAGCCCTCGGGCAGATGGACGAGCCGGTTCGACGCCTCACTCGCCCTGTCCGCGTCGAACACCTGCTCCAGAAGCGGGCCGGCGCCGCGGACGCGGTGGGTGCTGTCGCCGCCGGGGAGGTCGCGTCGGATGTAGTCGAGGCCCGCGCTCGGCGTCTTGACGAAGAGGAGCGACCCCGCGTTCGTGAGGTGCCCGTCCGCGGTGACGACGTTGAGGCGTCGCAGTAGGTCCGCGTCGGTCGCAGAGGCAAGGTCGAGGGCGGCGTCGTCCCCCGCGGCCCTGAGGTACCGTCGCGCGAGCTCGACGGCGACGGGCGAAGCGTCGGAGAGTGTGTGTCCGGAGGGCTGGGCGGACCAGTCGACGCCGATACGTCGGCGCATGCTCGCGTGCCAAGTGGTCGGATCGACGTCCACGCAGTTGTCGTCCACGCGCCACCGCAGCCGCCCCTCGTGGCGGATCGGCTCGATCGCCTCGTGCGTGAGCAGGACGAGGATGCGGGTCCCGTCGATCATCGCGGCGCGGACACCGATCGTGAGTCTCCCCTCGGTGAGCTGCCAGATCCGATGGCGGAGCCATTCCTCGTCCAGGTCGGTGCCGGTTCGTGCGCCGTCGTCGGCGACGCCGACGATGATCGCCCCTCCCCCGGGCGTGTTCGCGAAGCAGGCCATCTCCCCGGCGAGGTACCGCGCCGCGCGGTCGTTCTGGGCGGACCCGGGGAGGAGCGCGCCGGAGCGGTCGCGCCGCCCGGGCTCCTCCTTCACGTCGACCTGGGCGCTCTCGATGGCGCGCGGCGTCTCCCCGGCGGAGAGCCGCTCCAGGACGTGTTGGATCTGGACGTCGAGGGGATCGGGGCCCAGGAAAATAAAGGTCATCGGTGCTTCTCGCCGGATGAGTTTGATTTTCGACCCGAAAAATACAACTCGGTGGTGCCGGCGTGGCCAGGACCGTGCATTTCCGGGCCCGGCGACTCGGGTGGACGGCTGGGCATCCGCCGGCGCGTGGGCTAGGCTGCGTGCAATCGCAGGGGAGCCGCGACCGCGGCTGAGAGGAGGCGATCGAGCCTCGACCCTTCACACCTGACCTGGGTAATGCCAGCGGAGGGAGCGGAGAGATCAGGGACCAGGATCCCAACCGGAGCGGTGGGCACACGCCGGACGTCGTGGTGGTCGGCGCGGGCGCGTGGGGCCTGTCCGCCGCCTGGATGCTCGCGGAGGACGGCGCGCGGGTGGTGCTGGCCGACGACGGCCGCCCGTCCGCGGCGGACGTCGCCGCCGGGATGCTCGCCCCGTGGTCCGAGGCGGAGGACGGCGAGGACGCCCTGAACGCGGTGATGCGGCGCGCCGCCGACGCGTGGCCCGCCTTCGCCGCGCGGCTCGCGGAGGCGTCCGGGCACCCGTCGGTGCACGTGCCGTGCGGCACGCTTCTCGTGTGCGCCCGCCCGGAGGACCTCGGCCGGGTGCGCCACCACGGCGGGGTGATCGCCCGCCGTCCGGGCGCGGCGGCGCCCGCGTGGCTCACCGGCGGCGCGCTGCGCGACATGGAGCCGGGCCTGGGGCCCGACGTGGCCGGCGGCTTCGCCCTGCCGGGCGAGCATCAGGCCGACGCGCGGGCGATGCTCGCCGCCCTGCGCGCCGCCGCGCAGGCCCGCGGGGTGCGGCTCGTCGGCGCCGCGGAGGCCCTCCTGCGCGACCGCGACGGCCGCGTGACGGGGATCGCGACGGTCGGCGGCGGCCGGATCGCGTGCGGCACCGTCGTCCTCGCCGCCGGCTGGGCGTGCAGCGGCCTCGCCCCGTCCGTCGCGGTGCGCCCCGTGAAGGGCGAGGTGCTGGTGCTGGGGCCCC
>JBFLWO010000298.1:0-3694 GCA_040757755.1 Actinomycetota bacterium | reverse complement strand
TCACGTCCCGGGGGTTCGCGGTGGACCCGCTCGCCCGCGGCGCCGACGCCCTGCGGCGGGTCGAGGCCGGGCGCCCCGACGCCGTCGTCGCGTCCGTCTGGCTGCCCGACGCGGACGGCCGCGACGTCTGCCGCGCCATCCGGGCGTCCGGCGACGCGACGCCCGTCGTCCTCATGGGGGCGTACCGCACGCTGGGGGACCGGCTCTCCGCGTTCAGCGCGGGCGGGGACGACTACCTCACCAAGCCCGTCGCGCACGAGGAGCTCGCTGCCCGGCTCGTGGCGATCCTGCGCCGCACCGGGAGCGCCGCGGTCCCCCGGTCCGGCGGCCTGCTGTTCGACCCGTCGGAGATGCACGTGTCGGTCGACGGCACCCCCCTGTCCCTCACGCCGACGGAGTTCCGCATCCTCGCGGCGCTCCACTCCCGGCGCGACGCCGGGATCAGCCGGGGCGACCTGCGGGCCGCGGGGTGGCCGCCCGGCGCGATCGTCACGGACAACACCCTCGACGCGTACGTGGCGCGCATCCGCAAGAAGCTCGGTCGCGTCCCCGGCGCTCCGCGCATCGCGACGATGCGCGGCGTCGGCTACGCGCTGCGCGCGGACGCCGACACCCCGGGAGCGAGGGTCGCCGCCTGACGGTGACGGGTCCCAGGCGGCGCTGACGGTGGTGCAGGAGCCGCTCATCATGGTGGTGGAGGACGACGCCAGGCTGCGGTCGCTCCTGGCTCGCGGGCTGCGGCGCGCGGGGTTCCGGGCCGAGACCGTCGGGACGGGTGGCGAGGCGCTGCAACGGCTCGGGACGGTCGGGCCGGACGCGGTGGTCCTCGACGTGCGGCTGCCGGACGGCGACGGGCGCGACATCTGCCAGGCGATCCGCGAGCGGGGCCACGACGTCCCCGTCGTCTTCCTCAGCGGGCACGGCGAGCTGGCCGACCGGCTCGCGGGCTTCGACGCCGGGGGCGACGACTACGTCACGAAGCCATTCATGCTCGACGAGCTCGTCGTGCGCCTGCGGGCCGTGATTCGCCGGGCCGGCGGCAACGGCGACATCCAGGCGGGCGGCCTGCGGCTCGACACCGAGGCCCTGGCGGCGTTCATCGACGGGACGCGCCTCGACCTGACCCTCACCGAGTTCCGCCTCCTCGCGTCGCTCTGCGCGGCCCAGGGGGTGGTGCGCCGCCGTGACCTCCTCCGCGCCGGCTGGCCGCACGAGTCGATGGTGCGCGAGAACACCCTCGACGCCCACATCGCGCGGCTTCGCCGCAAGCTGCGCGACGCCGAGGGCGCCCCGGAGATCACCACCGTCGCCGGGGTCGGCTACTCGCTGGGCTGACGCGGCGGACGCGTGACGCCACCCGCCCGCGGGCGCACGCGAGCCGAGAAAACCGCAACCGGCAGTCAGGTTGCGATCAGGTCCGGGATGGCACCCTGAGGCCCGTGGTCGGGCGGGTCCATGGCGATGGACGCACCACCCTCGGGGCGGAGGAGGTCGTGCTCACGGTCGGGCGCGAACGGGCCGCCCGGCGGCCGTCGGCGTGTCGGTTGCCGCGCGGAGGGGCGTTCAGGAAGTCGTCAGATCCGCGACGGCACCCTGCTCAAGGAACCGGAATCGGGAGGACGCACGGATGGGGAAGCTGAGGAAGGGCAAGCTGAGGACCGGTGCCGCGGCGGCCGTCGGGGCCCTCGCGCTGACGGGCGCGGGCTCCGCCATCGCCGCCCCCGCCCCCGACCAGCAGGTGGATCTGAAGGTCCTCCTCGTGTCGGCCGACGGCTCTGAGCCCGGGCTCTTCGCCTGGCAGCAGGAGCTTCAGCGGGAAGGCATCCCGTTCGACACGCTCGTCGCGAGCACCGCCGACCCGATCACGCCCGAGCAGCTCGCCGAGGGCACGACCCACGCGCGGTACCAGGGCGTCGTGTTCGCCAGCGACCTCGTCCCCGGCGCCCTCGCCCCCGAGGAGCTGTCCGCCCTGCGCGGCTTCGAGGCGGCGTTCGGCCTGCGCGAGGTCGGCGCGTTCTCCTACCCGTCCGTCGACGAGGGCATGAACACCCCGACGGCGTCCGGGCCGATGAGCAGCCTCGGCGCGACCGGGACGCTCACCACCGCCGGCAAGGCCGCGTTCCCCTACCTGAAGGGCCCCGTCACCTACGACGGGTTCGTGTGGGGCTACCTCGCGACGCCCGCCACCGGCGCCGCGTTCACCACCTTCGTCCAGGGCCCGAACGGCTCCTCCCTCCTCGGTGTCGTGAAGCGCGCCGACGGGGTGGAGCAGATGGTGTCCACCGTCGCCGTCGGACCGTGGATGACGCACGGCGACCTCCTCCTGCGCGGCATGGCGAACTGGCTCACCGGCGGGTCGCACCTCGGCCTGTGGCGCAACTACCTCGCGCTCCACGTCGACGACATCTTCAGCGCGTCCGACCGCTGGGACGTGAACGCGAACACCACGCCCGAGGACGGGGTCACCTGCTCGAGCGACGGCACCGGCGGCCTGCCGCCCTGCAGCACCACCCCCGTGCGGATGAAGCCGAAGGACGTGACCCGCGCGGCCAAGTGGTCGCGCACGAAGGTGCCGCTCGACATGGTCTACAACGGCGCCGGGTCGGACGATGCCATCGCCGAGAAGGGGTCGGACCCCCTCACCAGGGAGCTCCTCCGGCAGAAGGCCGCGTTCCGGTGGATCAACCACACGTACACGCACCCGAACCTCGACGGATCGCCGCTCACCGAGATCGTCGAGGAGATCTCCAAGAACGTCGAGTTCGCCCGCCGGGTGGGGCTCCCCATCAACGAGACCGAGCTCGTCACCGGCGAGCACTCCGGCCTCGCCAACCCCGACATGCCGGCGGCCCTCACGCAGACCGGCATCCGCGTCTTCGGCTCCGACAACTCGCGCCAGCCGAACCCCTACACGCTGGGCACCGGCACCGCGCTTCCCCGCTACCCGTCGAACATCTACTACAACGTCGGGACCCGGGCCCAGCAGCTCGACGAGTACAACTACGTCTACTTCGACGGCTGCGTCAACACGGCCTACACCACGTGCCTCACGCGGCCGGCGACCTGGTCGGAGTACGTGAACGCCGAGAAGGCGATCATGCTCCGCCACGTCCTCAACAACGACCCCCGGCCGCACTACGTCCACCAGGCGAACCTCGCCGAGGACGGCACGCTGTACGCGGTCGCGGACCCCGTCATCGCCCAGTACCGCGCCTGGTTCAACGCGGCTCTCCAGACCCCCACGATGACCCAGGCGTCGGACCTGCTCGCGCGGCAGGCGGCGTGGACGTCGGTCGTCGCGGCGGGCCAGGTCCAGGCGCACCGTCTGGGCGGCTACGCGTACATCAGCTCCACGGCCCCGGTGTCGGTGTCGGTGCCGCTCAGCGGCCTCACCGCCGGCGAGTCCTACGGGGGCGGCCTCTCGAGCTGGGTCACCGTGCCCGCCGGCGGGACCGTCGCGGTGCCGCTCGCGTCGTGACGTCGGGCGCCGCCATGGACGTTCACCTCGTCGCGGAGGGGACCTACCCGTTCCACCTCGGCGGGGTGAGCGTCTGGTGCGACCAGCTCATCCGGGGCATTCCCGACCGGCACTTCGGCGTCAGCGCCATCAGCGCCACCGGTCGGGAGCGCCCCACGTGGGAGATCCCCGGCAACCTCGTGTCGGTGCGCCCCCTCGCCCTGTGGGGCGAGGTCA
>JBFLWO010000297.1:0-3712 GCA_040757755.1 Actinomycetota bacterium | reverse complement strand
GCCGGACCCGGCGGCACCGGGGAGTCCAACGACACCGCCATCAAGGCGCGGCCCTCCACCTGGTTGCGGGACACCGCCATCGACGCGATGTTCACCCCCGCCGACCCGAGGATCGTCCCGACCCGGCCGATCATCCCCGGCACGTCCCGGTACAGGAAGATCCCGACGTTCGGCGCCAGCTCGATCTCGATCTCGTGCCCCAGCACGGACACCAGACGCGACCGCTCCGTCGTGCCGACCGTCGTGCCGCTCACCGTCACGCGGTCCGGCCCCCCCGTGAGGGTGAGGCGGTTCGTGTAGACGGGGGCGGCGGCGGACGTCGTCTCCGTCCACTCGATGCCCCGCTCCTTCGCCAGGGACGCGGCGTTCACCAGGTTCACGCTCTCCTCCACGTGCCCCTGCATGATCCCCGCGAGCGCGGCGTTCGCCAGGAGCCGCGGGTCCTGCTCCGCGAGGGCGCCCTCCACGACGATCTCGAGCGGCGACACGCGGCCCCCCGACAGCGCCGTGAGGAGCTGCCCCAGCTCACGCGCCAGCGGCAGGAACGGCCCGACCACCGCGAGGGACTCCGCGCTGACCGCCGGGATGTTCACCGCCGTCGTCACCACCCCGCCGGTGAGCGCGGCCGCGACCTGCTCCGCCACCGCGGCGCCCGCGCGGTCCTGCGCCTCCGCCGTCGACGCGCCGAGGTGCGGCGTGACGATGATGCCGGGCACGTCGAACAGGGGGCTCTCGGTGCACGGCTCCTCCGGGAACACGTCGACCGCGGCGCCGCCCAGCCGGCCGCTCTGCACCGCCTCCGCGAGCGCGGCCTCGTCGACCAGCCCGCCGCGGGCCGCGTTGATGAGGCGGGCCCCCGGCTTCATCGCCTCCAGCGCCCTCTCCCCCACGAACCCACGGGTCTCGGGGGTGAGCGCCATGTGCAGCGACACGAAGTCGCTCACGGCGTACAGGGCCTCCGGCGTCTCGGCGCGCTCCACGCCCAGCTCCCGGAAGCGGGAGTCCTCGACGAACGGGTCGAACGCGACGACCGACATGCGGAGCCCCTTCGCGCGCTCCGCCACCATCTGGCCGATGCGGCCGAAGCCGACGAGGCCGAGGGTCTTCCCCGTCACCTCCACCCCGCCGAACTTCGACCGCTCCCACTTGCCGCCCACCAGGCTGGAGTGCGCCTGCGGCACGTTCCGTGCCTGGGACAGCATCAGCGCGATCGCGTGCTCCGCCGCGGACACGGCGTTCGACTCGGGCGCGTTGCACACCACGATCCCGCGGCGCGTCGCCGCGGCGACGTCCACGTTGTCGACCCCCGTGCCGGCACGGCCGACGACGGACAGGCGCTCCGCCGCGGCGATCAGCTCCGCGTCGACCTTGGTCGCGCTGCGCACCACGAGCGCGTCGTAGTCGGCGACGTGCGACAGGAGCTCCTCACGGCTCCAGCCGACACCGTCGTCGACGTCGGCGTGCTGCCGCAGCACCTCGACGCCGCTCGCGGCGATCTTCTCGCAGATGAGGACGCGCGGCCGGCCGGCCGCGTTCGCGTTGCCCGTGCCCAATATCAACTCCCGCGAAGTCTGGTGGCGAACACCTGCTGTGCCGCGGCGAGACCGGCGCCGAGCGTGACCTGCACGCCGAGCTCGTCGAGCACCTGCTCGAGGGCGCCGACGCCCACGAGGATGTCCGGGTAGGCGGTGAAGCCGCAATGGCCGATCCGCACCACCTTCCCCTGCAGCTTGCCCTGTCCCCCGGCGACCTGCACGCCGAAACGCTCGCGCAGGAGCCGCGGGATCGCCCGGCCCTCCACGCCGTCCGGCGGCCAGAACGCGGTGACCACGTTCGCCTCCGGGTCGTCCGGCCCGACGAGGGACAGGCCGAGCGCCTGCACCCCGGCCCGGCAGGCGGCGCCCAGGACGCGGTGGCGCTCGAACACGTTGCGAAGCCCCTCCTCCTCGATCATGGCGAGGGCCGCGCGAAGCTGGAGGACGAGCGTGACGGAGGGTGTGAAGGCCGTTCGCGGCGGGGACTGGTTCTGCCCCTTGCGGGTCCGGTCCCAGCCGAGGTAGAAGCCACCGCTCGCCCGCCGCTCGGCCCGCCGGATCGCCCGCTCGTTCGCCGCGACGAACGCGAGGCCCGGCGGGGTCATCAACCCCTTCTGCGAGCCGGCGACCACCACGTCGACGCCCCAGGCGTCCATCGGCAGGTCCACGACGCCGAGGGCGGACACGGCGTCCACCACGAGCAGGCGGTCGCCGACCGCCTCGCGCAGCGCCGGCAGGTCGTTCACGACCCCCGTCGAGGTCTCGCTGTGCGTCGTGTACACGACCTCGATGTCGGGGTTGCCGGCGAGGGCGGCGCGCACCGCGTCGGGATCGACCTTCGCGCCCCAGTCGAACGCCAGGTGCACCGCGTCGACGCCGTGGTCCTTCGCGATGAGCACCCACCGGTCACCGAAGCTGCCGCACGACGCCACCAGGACGCGGTCGCCGGGGGCGGAGAGGTTCGCCAGCGCCGACGCCATCCCCCCGCTGCCGGACGCGCTCAGCACCAGGACCTCGGACTCGGTCTGGAACACGCGGCGGAGCATCGCGAGCGTGTCCGCCCACAGGGCGACGAACTCCGACGTGCGGTGGTACATGATCGGCTGGGCGCCGGCCGCCACCACCTGCGGCGGAAGCGGCGTGGGCCCGGGGATCAGGAGACTCCCCTTCAGCGCCCCCGCGGTGGCCGGCGCGGTGACCGTCGCGGCCGCGGGACCGGGCGCGGTCGTGCTCAGATCGTCTCCTCGGGATCGCTCACGTGCGGGACGGGCCGCGCATCATATCCCGGCGCCCGCCCCGCGGCGCGCCACCCGGACCCGCCAGGGACGACCGGCCGCGTCGCCGCCCGCGCCGTGACGGGCGATGCGAGGCCCGCCGGGGATCAGCCCGACTCGGCCCCGGGGTCCTCGACGATGGGCTCCGGCGCGCCCGGGAAGTCCACGCTTCCGGCCGCGTGGAGCGCCGCCGAGCCCTCCGGCCCGGTGCCGCGGTACGCGTCGCGGAACGCCGTGACCGCCGCCATCTTCTGCGCCGTGAACGGCTTGCACACGAGCCACCGCTGCCAGCTCGTCACCACGACGCCCGCCTGCGGGAAGCCGGCGCTGGCGCCCGGCGCCACCACCATGAACGGCGGGGACGCCGCCCACATCTCCCCGAGGGCGCGCCGCGCCGCCGCCGGCACCTTCGTCCCCACGTAGACGATGTTCCCGCCGTGCTCCAGGGTGTGCACCGCGAGCATGTCCGGCACGGGCCGGTCGTACACGCCCCACTTCGCCGGCACCTGGAAGTGGTTGCCGGACGTGGGCGGCGCCTGCCCGTAGTCGGGCTCCTCCGCGGGCGGGACGTGGTTCCGCCCCTCGCTGCCGAACGCCCGCACCGTGCAGCCCGCGTCCTTCGCCGCCTTCACCACCGCGGGGTCCAGCGTGGGCGGGCCGCCGAGGCCGTCGGCGACCGTCGACGGACGGGGGAAGCGGTTGTCGTCGTCGAGCTGCGGCGACGGGAGGTCCGGGAGGATCGGACCGCCCACGAACACCGGCGTGCCGTCGCCCGCCGTCGTGGTTGCCGCCGTGGTGGTGGCGGACGTGGTCGTGGCGGCCGTGGTGGTGGCGGACGTGGTCGTGGCGGCCGTGGTGGTGCCGCCGGACGACTCGCCGCCGCTGCACCCCGCGACGGCGAGC
>JBFLWO010000296.1:0-3713 GCA_040757755.1 Actinomycetota bacterium | reverse complement strand
GCGGCGACTCCCGCCCCGGGCTCCCGGACCGGGGGTGCGCCACCGCCGGCGCCGACCCGGCCGGTATCCTCCGCGGCCGATGGCCGTTCCCAGCGCCCTCCAGCAGCCCGTCGACCTCGACGTCTTCCAGGGGCCGTTCGACCTCCTCCTCACCCTCGTGCTGCGCGAGGAGGTCGACCTGTTCGAGCTGCCCCTCGTCGAGCTCATCCACGGGGCGCTCGGGGAGCGCGCCGTGGAACGCTGGGACCTCGAGACCGCCAGCGAGCTCGTGGTGCTCCTGTCGTCCCTCGCCGAGCTCAAGGCGCGCCTGCTGCTCGGCGAGCCGGGGGAGGCGGAGCCCGACCCCGACGCCGTCGAGGCCCGCGAGCGCCTCGCCGCCCGCCTCATCGCGTACGCCCCGTTCCAGCGCGCCGCCGAATGGCTCGCGGAGCGCGCCGGGGAGTGCGCCGGGCCGCGCTACCGCCGCGTGCCGCTGCCGGGCATGCCGCCGCCGGCACCCGCGCCGGAGAGCCCGTCCTCCCTCGCCGGCGCCCTGGGGCCGCTTCTCGTCGCGCCGCCCGCCCCGTCGCTCACGCACCTCACGTCGCGCCGCGTCCACCTTCCCGCCCTGCTCGACCGCCTGCGCGATGCACTCCACCGCGTGCGGCACGTGAGCTTCGACGAGATGGTGGGGGACGCCCCGCCGCTCGAGGAGGCCATGATGCTCCTCGCCGCCCTCGAGCTGGCCCGCCGCGGCGAGGCCCGCCTCGACCAGCCCGTCGCGTTCGGGGACATCGCGATCACGGCGACGGGGGGCCGGTGAGCGACCTTCCCCGCGAGGTCGAGGCGCTCCTCTTCCTCAGCCCCGAGCCGCTGTCCCTCGCCACGCTGTGCGACCTCACCCGGGCGCAGGAGGCGGAGGTGCGCGCCGCGCTCGACGCCCTGTCGCACCGTCACGGGCCCGGCACGGGCCTGGAGGTCGCGGAGATCGCCGGCGGCCACACGCTGCGCACCCGGGCGGACCTGCACGAGGTGTGCGACCGCCTGCGGGAGCGCCCGCCCGACGACCGCCTGTCGCCCGCGGCGCTCGAGACGCTCGCCGTCGTCGCCTACCTGGAGCCGGTGAGCCGCCCCGACATCAGCCGGCTGCGCGGCGTGTCCGCCGACGCGACCGTGTCGTCGCTCGTGGAGCGGGGCCTCCTGGAGGAGGCGGGCCGCCCCGACGGCGGCGGGGCGATGCGCTACCGCACCAGCCGGGCGTTCCAGGAGCGCTTCGGCCTGCGCGGCCCCGGCGACCTGCCGCCGCTCGAGACGTTCGAGCTGTCCGGCCCGGAGGCCGACCGGGTGCGGGAGCGGCTCACGGAGGGCGGCCACCTCGCCACCGGGCCGGCGTCTGATGCCTGAGCCCGGCACCGCCGGCGCGGAGACCCGGATGCGGCTTCAGCGCGCCCTCGCCCAGGCCGGCGTCGCGAGCCGCCGGGCGGCGGAGGAGATGATCGCCGCCGGGCGCGTCCGGGTGAACGGCGAGGTCGCCGCGATCGGCATGAGCGTGGGGCCCGGTGACGTCGTGGAGGTCGACGGGCGGCGCATCCGCCGGGAGGAGCTCCACACGTACCTCCTCAACAAGCGCTCCGGGACGGTGTGCACGGCGAGCGACCCGCAGGGGCGGCCCACCGTCGTCGACGCCGTGCCCGCCGGCGTGCGCGTCTACCCGGTCGGGCGCCTCGACTTCGCCACCACCGGGGCGATCCTCCTCACCAACGACGGGGAGCTCGCCCACCGGCTCATGCACCCGCGCTCCGGCGTGCCGAAGGTGTACGAGGCGGTCGTGAACGGCTGCGTCGGGCCGGAGGCGCTGCGCGCCCTGCGGGAGGGCGTGGAGCTGGAGGACGGCGTCACGCGCCCCGCCCGCGTGGAGGTGCTGCACGCCGGGCGGCGCTCCACCGTGCTGCGCATCGAGATCACCGAGGGGCGCAACCGCCAGGTGCGGCGCATGGGGATCGCCGTGGGGCACCCCGTGATCCGGCTCACCCGCGTGCGCTACGACGGTTTGGGGGTGGATGGGCTCGCGCCCGGCGAGTGGCGGGAGCTCCGGCCCGACGAGCTGACACGCCTGGGGGCAACCGTCGGGTTGGAGCGATGACATGAGCGAACGGGTGCTGCGGGCGGTGCGCGGGGCGATCACCGTCGACGAGGACACGGCCGAGGCGATCGGGGAGGGCACCAGCGAGCTCGTGAGGGCCGTCCTGGAGCGGAACCTGCTCGACACCGAGGACATCGTCTCGATGATCTTCACCGCCACCCCGGACCTGTCCGCCGACTTCCCCGCCGCGTCCGCCCGCCGCCTGGGGCTCGCCTCCGTGCCGCTCATCTGCGCCCAGGAGATCCCGGTGGCCGGGGCGATGGCCCGCTGCATCCGGGTGATGGTCCACTGCTACGCCCCGCGCAGCCGCCCCGTGCGCCACGTGTACCTGCGCGAGGCGCGCCAGCTGCGCACCGACCTGCCCGAGTGAGGCAGGGCGGCGGACCGCAGCCCCCCGGTTTCACATCGTGTTCACAGGGGCGTTGGTAGCGTCGCCGTCGCCCTGACCACCGCGCACGAGATGCGTCCCCACCCAGGAGACACCGCATGCCCCGACGCTTTCCGGTCCCCCTGCTCGCCGCCGGGCTGCTCGCCCTCGCGCCGCTCGCCGTCGCCGCCTGCGGTGACGACGGTGGTGAGGCAGGCGGGGGTTCGGCCCTGTCCGGCAGCATCGTCGTGGACGGCTCCTCGACCGTCGCCCCCCTCACCTCCGCCGCCGCGGAGGCGTTCAACGGCGAGAACCCGGACGTGAACGTCGACGTGCGCACCTCCGGCACCGGCGGCGGCTTCGAGGTGTTCTGCACCGGCGAGACGGACATCTCCGACGCCTCCCGCGCCATCAAGGACGAGGAGGTCGCGGCCTGCACGAAGGGCGGGGTCGAGTACACCGAGGTGCGCGTCGCGTCCGACGGCATCACGGTGGTGACCGGCGCCGACGCCGAGGTGGGCACGACCTGCCTCACCCTCGACCAGCTGAAGACCGCGTGGGCGCCGGACTCGAAGGTCGGCAACTGGAAGGACATCGACCCGTCGTTCACGGACGTGAAGCTGTCCCTCGCCGGCCCCGGCTCCCAGTCCGGCACCTACGACTTCTTCAACGAGGAGGTCCTCGGCGAGGACGCGCAGGGCGAGACCGTCGAGCCCCGGCAGGACTACTCCGCCTCGGAGGACGACAACGTGACGGTGCGCGCCGTGACCGGCGCCGAGGCCGGCATGGGGTACTTCGGCTACTCGTACTTCGCCGAGAACCAGGGTCAGCTCAAGGCGTTCGAGCTGGACGGCGGCTCCGGCTGCGTCGCCCCCTCGCCCGAGACGATCACCGGCGGGGAGTACCCGCTGTCGCGGCCGCTCTTCATCTACGTGTCGAAGTCCGCGCTGGAGCGTCCCGAGGTGAAGGGGTTCGTCCGGTACTACGTCCAGAATGCCGTGCGCCTGGCGGAGGAGCAGCGGTTCGTCCCCGCCCCGCAGGACGCCCTCGACGCGTCGCTGGCCGCCATCCCGGAGTAGTCACACGGTCCACGCACGTCAACGCGGCGCGCTGAGCGCCCACGCGACATCCCCCCGGGGAGGCGGCCCGCGCCGCCTCCCCGCGGGCCGTCGCCGGAGCGTCCGGGGTGGCTGAGCGCGCCCCGGCGCCGCTCGCCGCCGGGCG
>JBFLWO010000295.1:0-3721 GCA_040757755.1 Actinomycetota bacterium | reverse complement strand
AGGCGTCGAAGACGCTCGCCGAGGTGGAGCGCCTGTGCCGCCTCGCCGCCCGGGAGGGGCTGCGCCGCCGCGACGGGGTCGTCGCCGTCGGCGGCGGCGTCGTCGGCGACCTCGCCGGGTTCGTCGCCGCCAGCTACCAGCGCGGCGTGCACCTCGCGCACGTCCCCACCACGCTCCTCGCGATGGTCGACTCCAGCATCGGCGGGAAGACCGGCGTGGACCTGCCGGAGGGCAAGAACTACGTCGGCGCCATCTGGCAGCCTGAGCTCGTGCTGATGGACACCGACGCGCTGGCGACGCTGCCGCCGCGCGAGCTCTCCTGCGGCTTCGCGGAGATCGTGAAGTACGGGCTGCTCGAAGGCGGTGACCTCGCCGACACCGTCGAGGCGTGGGGGGACCTGCCGGGGGAGCCCGACGCTGTCGCCGCCCTCGTCCGCCGCTGCGTCGAGCACAAGCTGCGGGTCGTCGCGGGAGACGAACGCGACCTGGGGATGCGCGCCACCCTCAACCTCGGCCACACCGTCGGCCACGGCATCGAGTCCGCCGGCGGCTACGCCCGCTACCTGCACGGGGAGGCGATCTCCCTCGGTCTCCTCGCCGCGCTGCGCATCTCCGTCGTGCACAGCGGCCTCGACCCCGCCGTCAGGGAGCGCACCCGCGCCACCCTCGCGCGGCACGGGCTCCCCGTCGTCCTCGACCCCGCCGTCACCACCGAGGCCGTCCTCGACCACATGTCGCGCGACAAGAAGGCGGACGACGCCTCCCTGAACATGGTGCTGCTGCCGGAGCCCGGCCGGCCCGCCATCCGCCAGGGCCCGCCGCAGGACCTCGTCGTCGCCGCGATCGAGGAGCTGCGCGGATGAGCCGGCCCGCCCGCATCGCGCTGCTGCACGGCCCGAACCTCAACACGCTCGGCCGCCGCCCCTCCCAGCACTACGGCACCGTGACGCTGCCGGAGCTCGAGGACCGCGTGCGGGGGTGGGGGAGGGAGCGCGGCATGCAGGTGTCGTGCTTCCAGACGAACCACGAGGGGGCGTTCCTCGAGCACGTCCACGCCCTCGCCGGCGCCGTCGACGGCGCCGTCGTGAACCCCGGCGCCTGGACGCACTACCAGTGGTCGATCCGCGACGCGCTCGAGCTGCTCGGCGCGCCGTTCGTCGAGGTGCACCTGTCGGACGTCGAGGCGCGGGAGCCGCACCGGCGGGTCTCCGTCATCCGGGACGTGGCCGCCGCCGCGATCTGGGGCAAGGGGCCCGACGGCTACCGCGACGCCCTCGACGTGCTCGCCGGGATCCTCGCGGGGGACGCGCGATGAGCCGGTTCGAGGCGCGGCAGGAGCGGTGCCTCGCGGCGCTCGCCGAGAAGGGCGTCGACGCGATGCTGGTCACGGACCTCGCGAACGTCCGCTACCTCACCGGCTACGTCGGGTCGAACGGGGTCGCGGTGCTCGCCCCCGACCGCCGGCTGCTCTTCACCGACTTCCGCTACGCGGTGTCCGCCCGCGCCCAGACCCGCGGGGTGGAGGTGGTGCAGGCCGGACGGGACCTCCTCGACCGGGTCGCCGCCGCCCTCGCCGACGCCGCGCCCGCCGGCCGCGTGGGGGTGGAGGCCGACGACGTCACCCTCGCCCGCCACGCGCGCCTCGTCGAGAAGCTCCCGGGCGTCGAGATCGTCCCGTTGAGCGGTGTGGTCGAGGACCTCCGCCTGCGCAAGGACGAGGAGGAGATCGCCCTCATGCGCCGGGCCGCGCGCATCGCGGACGCCGCCTACGAGTGGATCGCGGGGCAGAGGATCGTGGGGCGCAGCGAGCGGGAGGTCGCCTGGGAGCTCGAGGGGGCCATGATGCGGGCCGGGTCCGACGGGCCGAGCTTCCCCATCATCGTCGCGGCGGCCGAGCGCGGCGCCATGCCGCACGCCACCCCCGGCGCCGACCCGATCCCGGCGAACACCCTCGTCGTCGTCGACCTCGGCGCCACCGTCGAGGGCTACTGCTCCGACTGCACGCGCACCTTCGCCACCGGGCCCCTGCCGGACGCCCTCGCCGAGGCGTACGCCACCTGCCTCGACGCGCAGCGCGCCGCCCTCGACGCCGCCCGCCCCGGCATCGCCGCCGCCGACCTCGACGCCGTCGCCCGCGACCGCATCGCCGCCGCCGGCCACGGCGAGCGGTTCGGCCACGGCCTGGGGCACGGCGTGGGCCTCGAGATCCACGAGCGGCCCTGGGTGCGCCGGGAGGGGACCGACACGCTCGCCCCGGGCATGACGTTCACCGTCGAGCCCGGCATCTACATCGAGGGGCTCGGCGGGGTGCGCATCGAGGACCTGTGCGTCGCCACCGACGGCGGCCGCGAGGTCCTGACGGGCTTCCCCACGGACCTCGTCACCCTCTCCTGACCCCGCCCGCCGGGGCACCGCCCGCACGATGAACGCCCACGACCAAGGAGCCGAAGAAGCGCTGTGATCTCGACCAACGAATTCCGCAACGGCTTCGTCATCGAGGTCGATGGCGAGCTCGCCGCGATCGTCTCGTTCCAGCACGTGAAGCCCGGGAAGGGCGGCGCGTTCGTCCGCACGAAGCTCCGCTACATGACGTCGGGCGCCGTGGTGGACAAGACGTTCCGGGCAGGCGAGAAGTTCCCGCGCGCCACCACCGAGAGCCGGACGATGCAGTTCCTGTACCAGGACGGCGACGACCTCATCCTCATGGACAAGGAGACGTACGAGCAGATCTCCTCGCCGGCGGCGGCGGTGGACAACATCGACCTCCTGTCCCCGAACACGGACGTGCAGGTGCTGTTCATCCGCGGGGAGCCCTTCAGCGTGCAGCTGCCCACGTTCGTGGAGCTGCTCGTGGTGCGCACCGACCCGGGCGTGAAGGGCGACACCGTCTCCAACGTCACGAAGCCGGCCGAGCTCGAGACGGGCGCCACGGTGCAGGTGCCGCTCTTCGTGAACGAGGGCGACCGCCTGCGCATCGACACCCGCACCCGGGAGTACTCCACCCGGGTGTGACGCCGCGCGTGCCGCCCGCCCGTTCTGCGATCCTGCCGCGACCCCTCCCGCCCCGACCCGCCAGGTGACCGTGCCGACATCCACCCGTTTCGTCGACGCCACGCTCCGCGACCTCGGCGCCCCCCCGTGGGGCACCGTCCTCGACACCGAGGATCTCGTGGCGGCCGCCTCCGCCCTCGCCGGGTGCGGCGCGGTGGCGCTCGAGGCCCTCAACCCGCCGAGCGCCCGCGCGACGATCGAGACGCGTACCGAGAGTCCCTGGGACCGCCTGCGCGCCGTGGTGCGCGTCGCGGGCGCCACGCCCGTCGGCATCGTCGTCGCCTGCCGCACCCTGTGGGGCGGGCGTCCGGTCGGCCCGGGCGTCGCGCGTCAGGCGGTGCTGTGCGCGTGCGACAGCGGGGCGCGGCGGGTGCGGGCGATCGACCCGTTGAACGACCCGGCGGCGTTCCTGCCGGTGGCGGAGGCCGCGGCGGAGTGCGGCGCGGCGTTCGTGCCGACCCTCACCCTGGGGCCCGCGCCCGGCCCCGGCGACCCCCGCTGGCTGGACGAGGCGCGCGCGCTCGCGGCCCTGCCGGGCACCGCCGCGCTGTGCCTGGCGGACGGCGGCGGCTACCTCGCCCCGCAGGAGCTCGCCGCCCTGACCCGCGCGGTGATCGACGCGACCGGCCTGCCGCTGGAGCTCGCCCTGCAGGCGCCCGCCGGGGTCGCT
>JBFLWO010000294.1:0-3744 GCA_040757755.1 Actinomycetota bacterium | reverse complement strand
GGCGGCCGTCGAGACCAGCGGGTGTGCGGCGGCGGCTACGCGCCGACGGTGGCGAGCACCCGGTCCACCGGGACCATGTGCCGCTTGAACTGCATGATCGACGTGTCGATGCCGATCGCCAGGCCGATGAGCTGCGGCAGGTGCAGCACCGGCATGTTGTACTCGGTGGCGTTCAGGGACTCCGCCTTGCGCTGGTAGGCGTCCATCGCCAGGTGGCAGAGCGGGCACGGCGTGACCATGCAGTCCGCCCCGGCGTCCCGCGCCTGCGAGAGGGCGACGTGCGACTCCTTCAGCGCGACGCTCTCCCGGGCGAGGATGATCGGGAAGCCGCAGCACTTCGTCTTCGCCTGGTAGTCGGCCACCTCGCCGCCGAGGGCGACGATGAGGCGCTCCAGGGACTGCGGCCGGTCCGGGTCCTCGAAGCCCATCACCGACGACGGCCGCAGGAGCTGGCAGCCGTAGTACGGCGCCACCCGCAGGCCGTTCAGGCCCTTCGGGCCCCGCGACTCGAGCAGGGAAAGGCCCTCCTCGGTCGCCAGGTACCACAGGAGGTGCGTCACCTCGCTGGTGCCGTTGTACGGGCGGGCGCCCGCCTTCACGAGCTCCGCGTTCACGGCCTCCAGCAGCTTAGGGTCCTCCTTCACCATCTTGTTCGCCCGCCGCAGGTTCAGCGTGCAGACGTTGCAGATGGTGAGCACGTCCAGGCCCATCTCCTCGGCCTCGCTGAGGATCCGGACGTTGAGCGTGAGGTACAGGTTCGGCTTGGCCTCGGCGACGTCGCCGGCGCCGCAGCAGGTCGCCTTCGGCATCGGGACGAGCTCGATGTCGATCAGCGGCGCCAGCGCCTTGGTGGTCGCGTTCAGCTCCTTCGAGCTGAACTCCGCGACGCACCCCGGGTAGTAGGCGAAGCGACGCACCGGCATCAGATGGTCTCCTTGACGTTCTTCATGAGCTTCTTGACCTCGTCGTGCGCCTTCACCTTGTGCGGCAGCGGCGACGGGGCCTTGCCCTTCGCGAGCATCCGGAGGGCGAACGGCGCGTCCAGCGGCGCGCCGACCGGGTTCGTGAACGGCACCAGGACCGTCTCGTTCAGCTTGCCGCCCGTGCGCATGGAGAACAGGAACGCCTTCGCGTGGCGGGCGCCGGCGTCAGCCCAGCTGACCCCCTCCGCGAACGCGACGCCGCCGAGCTTCTCGATCGCGTCGCGCGGGTCGACGCCCTTCGGGCAGCGCTCGTTGCAGAACATGCAGCGGGTGCAGTTCCACACGCCGTGCGGGCCGGAGTAGAGCTTGGCCCGCTCCTTGCGCTGCGCGTCGCGGACGTCGCCGGCGAAGCGGTAACCCCACGCGAACGCCGCGGGCCCGACGAACTCCGGGTCGGCGGCGAGGCTGTTGCACTCGCTGTAGCAGGCGGCGCAGAGGATGCAGTTCGCCTCCTTCACGATGCGCTGCATGTCCTCCTTCGCGACGAGGCGCTCCTTCTCCGGCGGCGGCCCGTCGGGGATCAGGAACGGCTTCACCGAGCGGAACTTGTCCCAGAAGGGGGTGAGGTCCACGACCAGGTCCTTGATCGGGCGGAAGTTGCCGATCGGGTCCACCTGGACGACCCCGTCGCCGCTGCGGGCCTTCAGGTCCTCGACCTGCTGCATGCAGGCCAGCACCGTGCGGCCGTCGGCCTTGCAGGCGCAGGAGCCGCAGATCGCGCTGCGGCACGAATACCGGATGGCGAGCGTCCCGTCCTGCTCGTTCTGCAGGTTCAGGATCGCGTCGAGGAGCGTCAGCTTCTCGTCGTGGTCGAGGACGAAGTCCTGGTAGTAGGGCTCCGGCGCCTCCGACCCGTCGGGCTGGTAGCGGAAGATCTTGAGCGTGGTGGTGGGCATCAGTAGGTCCTCACCTGGGGCTGGTACTTGGTGAATGCGACCTCGGAGTAGTCGAGCCGGATGGCGTCGTCCTCGAGGTAGGACAGCGTGTGCTTCATCCAGTTGTCGTCGTCGCGCTCCGGGAAGTCGACCCGGGAGTGCGCCCCCCGGCTCTCGGTGCGGTTGACGGCACCCTCGACCATGCAGGCGGCGAGGTCGAGGAGCCAGCCGGTCTCGATCGTGTGGATCAGCGACTGGTTGAACGTGCGCCCCTTGTCGGCGACGGTCACGCCCTTGAAGCGGTCCCGCAGATCCGCGACGACCGCGCGCGCGTCCTCCAGGTCCTTCCCGTTGCGGAAGACGCCCACCTTCTCCTGCATCGTGTCGGCGAGGGCGTCGCGCAGCTCGTGCTGGCGCGGGCCCTTCTCGCGGTCGAGCATCTCCCGCAGGCCGCGCTCGAAGTCCGCGGCGGCGGCGGGGGTCGCCTCGACCTTGCGGCCGTTGTGGCTCTCCTGCACGTAGTGCGCGGCGGCCTCGCCGGCGCGGGCGCCGAACACGACGGTCTCGAGCAGCGAGTTGCCGCCCAGGCGGTTGGCGCCGTGGACCGACACGCAGGCGCACTCGCCGGCGGCGAACAGGCCCGGCATGTGCGGGGCCGCGCCCCAGCTGTCCACGTGCACGCCACCCATGTGGTAGTGGGCGCCCGGCCGGATCGGGATCGGCTCGTCGATCGGGTCGGTGCCGGCGAACGCCATCGCGAGCTCCCGGATCTGGGGCAGGCGCTCCATGATCCGGTCGCGACCCAGGTGGCGCAGGTCGAGCAGCACGCAGCCGTCGACGCCGCGGCCCTCGATGATCTCGGTGGCCTCCGCCCGCGACACCACGTCGCGCGAGGCGAGCTCGAGCTTGTTGGGCGCGTACTTGGACATGAACCGCTCGCCGTCCTTGTTGAGCAGGTACCCACCCTCGCCGCGCGCACCCTCGGTGACCAGCACGCCGTTCGCGGCGAGGGTCGTGGGGTGGAACTGCATGAACTCCATGTCCTTGAGCGGCACGCCGGCCCGCAGCGCCATCCCCATGCCGTCGCCCGTGGAGGCGTGGGCGTTGGTGGACGGCCGGTAGACGCGGCCGGCGCCGCCGGTGGCGAGGACCACGGCCTTCGCCCCGATCGTCTCGACCGTGCCGTGCACCTGGTCGTACGAGACGACGCCGCAGCAGCCGCCGTGCGAGTCGGGGACCAGCTCGCAGACGAAGTGCTCCTCGTAGGTGGTGATGCCGTACTTGACGCACACCGTGTAGAGGGTGTGGAGGATCACCAGGCCCGTGACGTCCGCCGCGTAGCAGGTGCGGGGGAAGCCGGCGCCGCCGAAGGGGCGCTGGGCGATCTTGCCCGTCGACTCGTGGCGGCTGAACACCGCCCCCCAGTGCTCCAGCTGGATGATCTCCTTGGGGGCGTTCTCGCAGAGGATCTCGATCGCGTCCTGGTCGCCCAGGTAGTCCGAGCCCTTGACGGTGTCGAACGTGTGGTTCTCGGTCGAGTCCTCGGTCTCGTTGCCGAGGGCCGCGTTGATGCCGCCCTGGGCCGCGCCGGAATGGCTGCGGACCGGGTGGATCTTGGTGACCAGGGCCACGTCGGCCCCCGCCTCGTGAGCGGCGATGGCCGCGCGCATACCCGCAAGGCCCGCGCCGACGACCACGACGTCATGAGTGCGCACGAAGTTTCCTCCCGGAAGGGGTTTTCCGGCCGGGGACTCTACCGGACCTCCCCGAGGTCCACCCCGCCGCCCCTGCCCCGCCGAGGGGTGACGTTCGGCCCCTCTCCGGCGTCCCCCGAGGGGGCGATCGCCACGCGCGGCGGGGGGTGGCGGACCCGTATACTCCCCCGC
>JBFLWO010000293.1:0-3744 GCA_040757755.1 Actinomycetota bacterium | reverse complement strand
GCTGCCCCGGAAGGTCGGCAAACCTCCCGTCGCGGACGATCGCCCTCTGCCCGCCTGCCTCAAGGTAGCGCGGGGTGATGTCGACAATGGCCGCTGATGCGGCGACGGAGTCGAGATCGGCAACTGCAGACGCTACTGAGGCAGTCATCGGACCGTTGACCCAGAGGTCGAAGTCAGCCAGTCGCAGGCCCTCAAGCCGAGAGTACCGATAGGCTGGCGCGAAAAGCCCGAAGTTGACGGCGGCAGCGACCGTCAGCGCGACAAAGCCGAGCCGGCGCAGCCGCTGCCGCCATGGGCTGCCGCCCAGCCAGAAGAGCGTCCTTCTGGCATCCACAACACTAGCAGCCAGATGATGTGTGGGTCGTGTAGTAAACGGCGGGGGCACCGTAGGAGCTGAAGATGTCCGCTTGGCCGTGCCAGTTCTTACGTGTGTCGAAGATCGCGGGCGGCGAGGACGACCTGGTGGCCGGAGTGAACGTCGCGTAGAGGTAGTGGTGCGTCGGGATCAGGAACCACTGCAGCCCGCTCGAGTACCAGTATGCGGGCTGATTGTTGATCGAGCCTTCGCTCGACTTGTAGACGAAGTTGGCGTTCTCGCCGACTCGGTAGTAGATGTTCGGTAAACGCAGATGGTTCGCGGCAATGGCAACGGCGTAGTCGGACGAGTATGGGTTGGTGGGTGTCAATGGCCATCTGGAGGTCCCCACCTGTGGCCATGAGAAGTCCCCACCCTGACGGGGGCTCTCAGGCTCGCGGCGTCGGCATCCCCCCTCTCGTGCGGGCTTCCTTCATCCGGTAGGAGTCGCCGCTCGTGACGACCGTGACCGCGTGGTGGAGGAGCCGGTCGAGGAGCGCGACGGCGGTCGTGTGCTCAGGCAGGAACCGGCCCCAGGACTCGAACGGCCAGTGGGACGCGACCCCCAGCGCACGGCGCTCGTAGGCGGCGGCCACGAAGCGGAACAGGAGCTGGGCGCCGACATCGTCGAGCGGCGCGAAGCCGAGGTCGTCGACGATCACGAGGTCGGCCCGCAGCAGGCTCTCGATCAGGCGCCCGACGCCGTTGTCGGCGAGTCCGCGATAGAGCGCTTCGACCAGACCCGCGGCGGCGAAGTAGCGGACCCGGAAGCCCGCCTCGACCGCGGCGTGCCCGAGGGCGATCAGGGTGTGGCTCTTGCCGGTGCCCGCCGGTCCGACGAGGACGAGGTTCTCAGCCGCCCGGATCCACTCGAGGCCCGCGAGGTAGTCGAACGTGGCCCGGGGGATCGAGCTGTCCGCGACCGCGAACTCCTCGAGTGTCTTGTGCACCGGGAAGCCGGCTGCCCGCAGTCTCGCCCGGGCGTTCGAGGCGTCGCGGGCGGCGAGCTCCGCCTCGAGCAGCGTCCGCAGCAGTTCCTCGGGTGCCCAGCGCTGGGTCCTGGCGGTGACGAGCAGCTCGGGCGCGAGGCGCCGGACCGCGGCCAGCTTGAGCCGCCGCAGGGCGGCCTCGAGGTCGGGGGCGAGCGGCGCCGGGGCGGCCGCGCTCACGAGCCGGCCTCGGCCGCATAGGCCGCGAGCGTCCGGATCGGGACGACCGGCACCTCGATCGCGAGTGGGGCGCCGGGTTCGCGGTGGCGCGGGACGCCCGGCCCGGCGGCCAGGATCGAGCGCAGGTCGGCCGCCCGGAAGCGCCGGTACGCGAGCGCCCGCTCGAGACCGCTAACCAGAGCGTCACGGCCGTAGGCGGGCTCGAGGGCGACGATATCGGCGATCTCTCCGGCGAGCCTGGGGGTCCCCGCCGCCGCGGCGGCCCGCAGAAAGGCGGACGCCACCGATCCGAGCCCCAGGAAGGCGATCTCGGCCGGCGTTCGTGGCCGGATCGCCCGGACGGGCAGCGCTGCCCGGCCGGGATAGTGGGCCTCCTGGAGGGAGAGCTCACCCGGGCCGACGAGGCGATGCCTGGCGATCTCGGCACCGTCTGCTCGGACAAGGAGCTCACCGCCGGCGACGACGAGCTCGACTCGGCGGCCGATGTACGACCCGGGCACGCTGTAGCGCGCCGAGCCGTAGCGGACCGTGCGCAACCGATCGACCTTCCGGGTGGCCGTGGGGGTGGGCGCCGGACGCAGCGAGGGCAGCGGCCGCAGGAGCGTCCGCTCGGTCACCAGCCGCTCGGCCGGGACGGCGGCGATCTCGGAGTGAACGGCGGCATTGACCTCGGCGCACCACGCGGCGGCATCGCGGTTCGCCGCATCCGGGCTGTCCCAGCCGCCCGAGGGGACGAGGAGGTCACGCTTGGCGTACCCGACAAGGTGTTCGACCATCCCCTTGGACTCGGGATCCGCGGCCTCGCAGAAGTCGGGCCGGAAGCCGTAGTGGCTCGCGAACGCGACGTACCCAGACGCCGGCACGACGACGTTGGCGACGACGCCGCCCTTGAGGCACCCCATCCGGTCGGCGAGCACGATCGCCGGCACGCCGCCGAGCGTCTCGAAACACTCGGCGAGCAGGTGCAGCGTCGTTGCCTGGCTCTCGTCTGCGGCGAACCGGACGAACCGGACCCGGCTCCAGGCAAGCACCGCGCAGAACACGTGGAGGTCGCCCTCGCTGCCCCAGTCGATGACCAGGTGCTCGCCGGGGACGGGCGCCCACGGCCGGTACGACCGCCGCTCCCGGCGCCAGGCAGCCTTCGCCTCGGCCACCGCCCGCCGGAGGTGCCGGGCCGAGCCGGCGTACCCCTCCGCCCGGCACAGGGGCAGCAGGCGCTTGGCGCTGATTCGGCCGTCGGTCGCCTTGACCCGCTCGGCGATCAGGTCGCGGTACGGGTCGGTGCTCCGTGGCCGGGCTGGTCGCTCCACCGGCGGCCGGTGGCGCCGCTCCACGACCCGGCGGACGGTCTTGTGGGTCGTTCCGCAGAGCGCCGCCGCGGCCCGGTACGAACCGAGCTCGGCGTACGCGGAGAGGATGTCCAACTGTTCCCTCGCTGACTTCACAATGGGCGTCCCTCGGGGTGCTCGATGAGGCTTGACACCGTCATCGTGCCCCCGGGGGGTCAGCCCGGCTGGGTTCGAGGGGTGGGGACTTCTACGTGGCCACCAATGGGGACTTTCTCATGGCCACGGACAGGTGGGGAAACCGGCGACTTGGTTGAAGTCGGTGTCGGTACGGACATCAACAGAGACGCCGCATGCGAAGCTACCCGGCGAGATTGTCATTCCATTCGAGATCTGGCTAACTGCCAGGACGGGCGCAGCCAACATCGCCACGAGTACGAGTGCCAGAGAAGGACTCGTCAGACACCTGAGGACCCTCTTGGGGATCACCCTCATCGTTTCAACCTCCGGTGATCGGGTGGAGTCCACAGATACGCGACTCCCGGGCGCGTGGCGCCATATCTCTTCCATACTGCCTCTGTCAATCGCTCAACAAGGTCGAGACCTGGTTCAGCGTCCTCACCCGGCAGACCATTCGGCGGGGCAGCTTCAGATCGGTGAAGGATCTCGTGGCGATGATCGACACGTTCACCCGGCACTGGAACGCGGGCGCTACCCCGTTCCTGTGGGTCAAGACGGCTGACGAGATCCTCGCCAAGGCGGGTGAGGAAAGCGCCAACGTCCAGCGAATCGGGACACTAGCGCTGGACGGGGATCCCCTGCCCGACCGCCTCCAGGGCGGTCGCGATCTCCCCCGTGCGCGGGTCGGGGGCGTTCGAGGGCGACCAGCTGAACGTGACGAGCGTCGTCCCGAGCTGGCGCAGGACGTGCCGCT
>JBFLWO010000292.1:0-3748 GCA_040757755.1 Actinomycetota bacterium | reverse complement strand
GTCGCCCTGCGCGATCTGCGGCAGGGTCTGCAGGTACTGGTAGGCGAGGAGCTTCGGGTCGGCGTTGCCCTCGTGGATCGCGTGGAAGACGGTCTCGATGGCCTTCGCCTTGCCCTCCGCCTGCAGGATCTGCGCCTCCCGGTCGGCCTGCGCCGCGAGGATCTGCGCCTCCCGCTCGCCCTGGGCGCGCAGGATCGCGCTCTGCTTCTCGCCCTCCGCGGTGAGGATCTGGGACTGCTTGATGCCCTCCGCGGTGAGGATCGCGGCGCGCCGGTCGCGCTCGGCCCGCATCTGCTTCTCCATCGCCTCCTGGATGGTGGCGGGCGGGTCGACGGCCTTCAGCTCGACGCGGTTGACGCGGATGCCCCACCGGCCGGTCGCCTCGTCCAGCACGCCGCGCAGCTGGGCGTTGATCTCGTCGCGGGACGTGAGCGTGTCCTCCAGCGTCATGCCGCCGATCACGTTTCGCAGCGTGGTGACGGTGAGCTGCTCGATGCCCTGGATGTAGTCGGCGATCTCGTAGGTCGCCGCCTTCGGGTCGGTCACCTGGTAGTAGACGACGGTGTCGATGCTGACGACGAGGTTGTCCTCGGTGATGACCGGCTGCGGCGGGAACGACACGACCTGCTCCCGCAGGTCCGCCATGTGGCGGATCCGGTCGATGAACGGCACGAGGATGCGCAACCCCGCCTCGAGGGTGCGGTCGTAGCGGCCGAGCCGCTCGACGACGCCCGCGCGTGCCTGCGGCACGATCCGGATGGACCGGAGGAGCGTGAACACGACGATCGCCGCGATGACGATCAGGGCGAAGGAGCCTGCGGACATCACATCTCCTCGGGTCGTTGCGACTGGGGCATCGGTTGGCGTGCCGTCGCGACTCTACTGCCCGTCGCGGACCGTGCCGGCGTCAGGCGGACACGCGGGCGGTGGCCCCGGTGATCTCCACCACCGTGACGCGGTCGCCCGGCTCGTACACCTCGTCCTCGTCGAAGGCGCGCGCGCTCCAGGTCTCGCCGGCGAGCTTCACCAGCCCGCCGTGCAGGTCGACGCGCTCGACCACCAGGGCGGACTCGCCGACGAGCGCGGCGGTGCCGGTGCGCTGCAGCACCGGCGTGCGCAGGTGCCGGCGGGCGATGGGGCGCACCACGAGGAGCGACGCGAGCGACGCGACGACGAACACCGCGAGCTGCCAGCCGGTGCCCAGGCCGACGGCGGCGACGAGGGCGGCGAGCGCCGCGGCGATCGCGATCGGCCCGAGAATGAACGTGAGGGTGAGCATCTCGCCGACGAGGAGGCCCCCCGCGACGATCACCCAGATGAGCCAGGCAGCCATCGGCCGGACCCTACGTCACGCCCCCGGACGCGTCCACGCCCACCGTCGCCCCGCGGCGCACCACCCCCCGGTAGGCGTCCTCGTCGCGCACGAGGGACACGAGCTCGTGGCCGTGCTCGTGGCACCAGGCGGCGAGGTCCACCTCGATGAGGGGGTCGTCGGCCAGGAGCACCACCTCGTCGCCGGGGGCGACGCGCGCCAGCGCGCGGCGCAGGAGACGCAGCGGCGCGGGGCAGTACGTGCCGAGGGCGTCGACGACGGGGGCGGTCATCTCGCGAGCGGGCTCATCGCGCGGAGGCGGGCGACCTCCTCCGCGAACACCGACGAGGCGAACACGACCTCGTCAACAGTAAGCCTCCAGTCGAGGGTGAGAAGCACGGCGGAGTGGGTCCACGGCGGCTCGAGCCCCATCGCCTCGAGCACCGGGGAGGCCTTCCCGGCGGCCGAGCAGGCGGACCCGGGCGACACCGCCACGTCGCGGGCGGCGAGGGCGAGGGCGAGGGTCTCGCCCTCCACGCCCTCCACCGACACCTGGACGTGGCCGGGCAGGCGCTCGTCGCCGCGGGCGCCGTTCAGCCGCACCCCCGGCACGGCGGTGAGCCGCGCGACGAGCAGGTCGCGCAGCCCGGTCATCGCGCGGGCCCGCCCCGCCATCTCGGCCGCGGCGAGCCGCGCCGCCGCCCCGAGCGCGACGACGCCCGGTACGTCCTGCGCCCCCGCCCGCTTGCCCCCCTCCTGCAGGCCCCCCTCGACGACGGGGTGCAGGCGCGTGCCGGGGCGCACGTAGAGGGCGCCGGTCCAGGGTGGCGCCGCCATCGCGCCGCCGCCGACGACGAGGGCGTCGCAGCCGATCGCCTCCACGTCGACCGGGAGCACCCCGGCGGTCTCCTCCGCGTCGACGACGACGAGGCACCCGGGGCGTGCGTCCCTCGCCGCGGCCACCAGCGCGGCGACGTCCTGGATCGTCCCGACCTCCGGCTGGCCGTGCACGACGCAGACGAGTGCCGTGTCCTCGCGCACGGCCGCGGCGACGGCGGACGGGGCGATGCGCCCGTCGGCGTCGACCCCGACGAGGGTGAGCTCCCCCCGGTCGCGCGTGGCGGTGCGGCAGCATGCCAGGGTGGCGGGGTGCTCGACGGCGCTCGCCACGACGTGGCCGCCCAGGCGGCGGTTCGCCGAAAGGAGCCCCTTCACCGCCAGGTTACGCGCCTCCGTCGCCCCCGCGGTGAACACGATCGCCTCCGCGGGGGCGCCGAGCAGGGCGGCGACGCTCCCGCGGGCCTCCTCCACGAGGTCGGCGCAGCGGCGCGCCGGCTCGTGCACCCCCTCGACGGAGGCGGGCGGCGCGTCGAGGACGGGGAGCATCGCGGCGCGCACCCGCGGGTCGAGCGGGCGGCCCGCCGCGTGGTCGAGGTGGACGCCCCCGGTCACCATCCCACGGCGAGGCGCTGCGCGAGCTCCTCGGGCAGGCCGACGGCGAGGATCGCGTTCTGCGCCCCGGCGACGTCGTAGGGGGTGCGCTGGAACGCGATCGTGCCCCGGTCGGGGTCGTACACCGCCCACGCGGCGCGCGGGTCGCCGTCGCGCGGCTGCCCCACCGCCCCGGGGTTGATGAGCCAGCGTCCCTCGCCCAGCTCCATCTCGCCGGGGCCGCCGACGAAGCCGCCGGTCAGCTCCCCGTCCGGCGTGAGGCACCACGCCGACGGCACGTGGGTGTGGCCGATGAACGTGATCTGGGCGTCGCATGCGTCGAACGCGGCGCGCGCCTTCTCGTCGGTGGTGACGTAGTCCCACACCGGGTCGCGGGGGCTCGCGTGGAACAGGGAGGGCTCCCCGGTGGACGTCGGCGCCAGGCGGGCGAGCTTCGCGGCGCCGACGGGGCCGAGCGTGTCGCGGGTCCATTCCAGGGCCCGCCGCGCGGCGGGGGAGAACGCGCTCAGCGGCACGCGGCCGCCGGCGCCGAGGTCGTGGTTGCCGGCGATCTGGCGGACGGCCTCCGCGGTGACGGTGGCGAGGCAGTGGACGGGCTCCGCCCCGTAGCCGACGACGTCGCCGAGGGACCACACCTCGTGCACGCCGGCGGTGCGGGCGGCGCGCAGCACGGCCTCCAGCGCATGCCGGTTGCCGTGGACGTCGCTCAGAAGCGCGATGGGCGAGGGGGCCTCCGGGAAGCCGTGGTAGGGACGCAGGGGTACGATACGCGGGTGGCCGCCCGGATCCCCCCAGGTCGGCGCCGCGGCCGCCGCGCCGCGGGCCTCGCCGCCCTGGCGGTGGCGGGCGCGGGGGGAGCGGTGGCGCTCCTGCGCTGGAAGCTGTGGAGCGGCCCGGTTCCCGCCCCCGTGCCGGTGCGGCTGGAGGACTGGTTCGACCCGGCGGAGCTCGCCCGCAACCGCGACTACCGCCGCGGCGTGTGGG
>JBFLWO010000291.1:0-3749 GCA_040757755.1 Actinomycetota bacterium | reverse complement strand
GACGCGGGCCTCGCCGCGGCCGCCGGCCCCGTCCCCCGCGGCGGGCGCCTCGCCCCCGACCCGCGCGACGAGCTCGGGGATGCGGGCGAAGTCCTCCTCCAAGAGCGCCAGCATCGACCTCGTGTACAGCGCCGCCGCCGGGTGGAACAGCGGGTACAGCAGCGTGTCGACGTCGCCGACGCGGATCGGCAGCTCCGCCCCGTGCACCCGGCTGATGCCGTGCGGGCGCCCGGACAGGAGCTTCGTCGCGAAGTTCCCCAGGGTGCACACGAGGCGCGGCCGGATGATGGCGATCTGGCGGAACAGGTGCGGCTCGCACGCCGCGATCTCCGCGGGCTGCGGGTCGCGGTTGCCCGGCGGCCGGCACTTCAGGACGTTCGCGACGAAGACGTCGCCGCGGGCCAGCCCGATGCCGGCGAGGAGCGTGTCGAGGAGCTTCCCCGCCTGCCCCACGAACGGCACGCCGTGCTTGTCCTCGTGGTAGCCCGGCGCCTCCCCCACGAACATCACGCGGGCGTCCGGGTCGCCGCTGCCGGTGACCACCGTGGTGCGCCCCTCGTGCAGGGGGCAGCGGGTGCATCCCACCACCTCCGCCTCGTGGTAGGCGCGCAGGGTGTCGGCGCGGCTCGTCACGCCCGGTGACACTACCGACGCCCCCGGCCGGAACCCCGTCCGGCGCCCACCCGGCGTCCGCTCGGAGCGACGTCCCGTGACACGTGCCATTGCTCACTTGTCCGGCGGTTCGCGCCGGCGCTACACTGCCGCCGCTCCGAGCGCTTCGACCTGGCATCCCGAGCTGTCGGGAGCTGGAGTCGGGTCACTCGGGGGGACGCGGCGACCGTCGCGTCCCCGCACGCGTGCTCGTCGCCAGGGGGCGGCGCACGGGGCGAGGAGACATGACCATGCCCTCGGCTCCCTCGACCCCCAGCCCCGGCACGCCGCTCGCGACGGCGCGCACCGTCGACCGCCTCCGCCGGGAGGTCGCCGCCCTGCGGGCCGCGGGCCGCCGCATCGCGTTCGTCCCGACGATGGGCGCCCTGCACGAGGGCCACCTCGCGCTGGTGCGGCGCGCCGCCGCCGACGGCCACGCCGTCGTCGTCAGCGTCTTCGTGAACCCCACGCAGTTCGGGCCCGCCGAGGACTTCGCCGCGTACCCGCGCGCCGAGGAGCGCGACCTCGCCCTGGCCGCCGGCGCCGGCGCCGTCCTCGCGTTCCTGCCCGGCGTCGACGAGGTGTACCCCGCCGGGTTCGGCACCTCCGTCGCCGTCGCCGGCCCCACCGACGTGCTGGAGGGCGCCGCCCGCCCCCACCACTTCGGCGGCGTCGCCACCGTCGTCCTGAAGCTCCTCCTCGCCGTCCGCCCCGACCGGGTCGTCTTCGGCCAGAAGGACGCCCAGCAGGTCGCCGTGGTGCGCCGCCTCATGCGCGACACGCACCTCGACGACATCGAGCTCGTGGTCGCCCCCACCGTGCGCGAGGCGGACGGCCTCGCGATGAGCAGCCGCAACGCCTACCTGGGGCCCGCCGACCGCGCCGCCGCCACCGCCCTGGTGCGCGGCCTGGAGGCGGCCGCCGCCCTCGCCGCCGCCGGCGAGGCCCGCGGGGCGGCCCTCGAGGACGCCGCCCTCGCGCTCATGCGCGCCACTCCCGGCGTCGATCCGGAGTACGCGGCACTCGTCGACCCGGACACCTTCTCGCGCGCCCCGTCGCCCGACGGGCGCGCCATCCTGTGCGTCGCCGCCCGGGTGGGCCCGGCGCGACTGATCGACAACATGGCGATGCCCCTGCCCGCCCCCGGCGGAACGGACGCGCCCGAATCGACGACAACCCCCGAGAGGAGGCTCGTGGCCCCCGTCACCCGCACCATGCTCAAGAGCAAGATCCACCGGGCGACCGTCACCGACGCGAACCTGAACTACGTCGGCAGCATCACGATCGACCGGGATCTCCTCGACGCCGCCGACATGCGGCCGTACGAGCATGTCCACGTCGTCGACATCAACAACGGCGCGCGGTTCGAGACCTACATCATCGAGGGCCCGCGGGGCGAGGGCACGATGTGCGTCAACGGCGCCGCCGCACGGCTGGTGCAGCCCGGGGACCTCATCATCGTCCTCACCTACGCGCAGTACGCCGAGGCCGGCCTCGACGGCTTCGAGCCCACCGTCGTGACGGTGGACGAGAACAACCGGCCGACGGTGAACCTCGTCGGCGACACCGTCCCGCTGTCCTGGGAGAGGTAGGGAGCATGTCCACGTACGCGGTCGGCCCACGTCCCGCCGGTCCGGGGGCCGGCGCGCTGTCCGCCACCGCGATCCGCGCGCTGAAGGGCGTGCGGCGCATCGCGATGCTGACCGCGTACGACTACCCCACCGCCCTCGCCCTCGACGCCGCCGGCCTCGACGTCATCCTCGTCGGGGACAGCCTCGGGGAGGTGGAGCTCGGCTACCCGTCCACCCGCTGGGTGACGCTCGAGATGATGCGCCACCACGTCCGCGCGGTGCGCCACGGGGTGACCCGCACCCACCTCGTCGCGGACATGCCGGCGAACACGTACCGGGGCCCCGACGAGGCCGTCGCCTCCGCCCGGGCCCTCGTGGATGCGGGCGCCGACAGCGTCAAGCTGGAGGGGGCCCTCGTCGACGAGGTCCGCGCGATCGTCGCCGCCGGCATCCCCGTCATGGGGCATGTCGGGCTCCTGCCGCAGACCGCGGAGGAGCGCCGCCGCCAGGGCAAGACCGCGGAGGAGGCCGACGCGATCGCGGACGGCGCCGCCGCCCTCGACGCCGCCGGCTGCTACGCGATCGTGATCGAGGCGGTCGTGCCGGAGCTCGCGACCCGCATCACCCCGCGCGTGTCGTGCCCCACCATCGGCATCGCCGCGGGCACCGGCTGCGACGGGCAGGTGCTCGTCTCCACCGACCTCCTCGGGCTCCTGCCCGAGCACCCGCCGTTCGTCACGCCGAAGGCGGACCTTGCGCGGGTCATCCGCGAGGCGGCCGCCGCCTTCGCGGACGACGTGCGCGGATAGGCCCGACTCGAAGGCCCGCAGCCCGATTCCGGGCGGCCCGCCGCCCGCCCATCCGGCGCGCCACTTGGCGCGCACGCGTCGCGTCAATTGGCGCCGCCGCTCCCACCGCGTCGTCCGCGCCGCCGCGACCGATCGCCCATCGCCCCGCCGCGGGTGACGGATTCGTGTGCCCTCCTGCGCATGTCGCGCCCCTCCCCGCGGCGACCGCGCGGACGACGGCTCGGCTGCGCGCGTGCCGCGCGCCTCTCGCGCGGATGTCAATTGGCGCGCGGAGCCCGCGCCACTTGACGTCCATCGGGTCAAGGCGCCGATCGGCCGGCATGTGGGCACGCCGGCGACGACGTCCCGCGGCTTGAGGCCCTCCGCCGGACTGGAGCGCGCGCGGCGCCAAGTGACGCACCGGGTCCGCGCCAAGTGACGCACCGGGTCCGCGCCAAGTGACGCACCGGGCCCGCGCCAAGTGACGCACCGGGCCCGCGCCAAATGACGCACCGGGCCCGCGCCAAATGACGCACCGGGCCCGCGCCAAATGACGCACCGGGCCCGCGCCAAATGACGCACCGGGCCCGCGCCAATTGGCGCGCGCGGGGAGCAGCGCCTTTCGAGTCGGATCCCGCGTGGCGATCCGGTCGTCCGGCGCTGACAGGCGCGCCGTGATCGCGACGCGCCCCTGCGAGACCCCGCGAACGTCAGCCGCGGGGTTCCGGGCGGGGCCGCG
>JBFLWO010000290.1:0-3754 GCA_040757755.1 Actinomycetota bacterium | reverse complement strand
CCGTAGCCGCCCGGCCGGATCGCGACGCCGCCGTCCTCCAGGGACAGGGTGTGCGTGGCGACGGTGTCGATGAGGGCTCGGTCGTGCGACACCATCACGACGGTGCCGTCGAACGCCTCGACGGCGTCCTCCAGCGCCTCCCGGCTTTCGATGTCGAGGTGGTTGGTGGGCTCGTCGAGGACGAGGAGGTTGCCGCCGCGGGCGATCATCCGCACGAGCGACACGCGGCGGCGCTCCCCGCCGGAGAGCTTCTCGATGCGCTTGTCGACGTCGTCGCCGGGGAACAGGAACCGGCCGAGCAGGGTGCGCGCCTGGGTGCTCGTGAGGGGTGACCCGCCGGCGAGGACGGTCTCGAGGACGGTGCGGTCCTCCGGCAGCTCGGCGGCGTGCTGGCTGAAGTAGCCGACCTCGACGCGGTGGCCGACGCTCACCCGCCCCGCGGCGGCGGCGCGGCGGCCGAGGAGCGTCTCGACGAGGGTGGTCTTCCCCGCCCCGTTCGGGCCGACGACCGCGATCCGCTGTCCGCGTTCCACGGCGAAGCTCGCGTCACGCACGAGGGTGCGGTCCCCGGCGGTGAGGGTGAGCCCCTCCGCCTCCAGCACGATGCGGCCGCTTCGCTCCGCCTTCGGGAAGCCGAAGGCGATGGACCGCCGCCGCTCCGGCGGAGGCGCGACCGGCTCGATCTTGTCGAGGCGCTTCTGGCGGGACTGGGCCTGCCGGGCCTTCGTCCCGGCGCGCCACCGGGTGACGAACCGCTCGAGGCGGGCGATCTCCGCGGCCTGCCGCTCCGCGGCCTGCGCCTCGCGTCCCAGGGCGAGGGCGCGTTCCCGCCGGTAGGCCGAGTACCCCATGGGCCACATGCGCCACCGCCCGCCGGACACTTCCAGGACGGCGGTGGCGACGGACTCCAGGAACCAGCGGTCGTGCGACACGAGGACGACGGATCCCGCCATGTCGCCGATGGAGCGCTCCAGCCATTCCATGGCGGCCATGTCGAGGTGGTTGGTGGGCTCGTCGAGGAGGAGGACGTCGGGGCGGGCGAGCAGGGCGCGGGCGAGGGACGCGCGGGTGAGCTCCCCCCCGGAGAAGCTGGCGAGGGGGCGCCCCAGGGTGTCGGCGTCGACGCCGAGGCCGCGCACGACCCGGTCGTGCCACGCCCGCCACTCGTACCCCCCGGCGCGCTCGAGGGCGTCGTGGGCGTCCTGGTAGGCGGCGAGGGTCTGGGGAGCGTGGTCGCCGGCCGCCATGCGCGCCTCGAGGGCCGCGAGCTCCCGTTCGGCGGCGCGCACGTCGCTGAGCCCTTCGGCGAGGTAGTCGCCCAGGGTGACGTCGCGGCCGAGCGGGGGGCGCTGGTCGTGCAGGGCGATGCGGGCGCCGCGCGGCATCCCGATCTCCCCGGTGTCGGGCGGGATCTCCCCGGACAGGATGCGAAGGAGGGTGGTTTTGCCGGCGCCGTTCGGGCCGACCAGCGCGACTCGCTGACCGGGGTCGAGCCGGAACGAGAGCCCCTCGAACAGCGTCCGGGCGCCGAACGACTTGCTGAGCCTGGACGCCTGCACGGGCGGGAAGGGTAGCGGCGGGAGCGCGGCCGGGCCGCGGCCACTAGGGTTCCGGGAGTGACGCCGGGTCCCGCCGAGATCATCACCGACGCCGACGGGGTCGCGCAGCTCGCCCGCGCCATCCGGGGCGCGGGGGTGTTCGCGCTCGACCTGGAGTTCATGTGGGAGCGCACGTACGCGCCACAGGCGTGCCTCGCGCAGGTCGCCGTGGACGGGGAGGTGGTGCTCGTCGACCCGCTGCAGGGGGCGCCGCTCGACGTCCTCGGGGATCTCGTCGCGGACCCCGACGTGACGACCGTCGTGCATGCGCCGTCCGCCGACTTCACGCTGCTGGCGATGCGCTTCGGGACGCGGCCGTCCGCCGTGCGGGACGTTCAGCTCACCGCCGGGTTCGTGGGCCTGGGCGCCGGGCAGAGCCTCGGCGCGCTCCTCGACCGCGTCCTCCGGGTGCGCCTCGACAAGTCGGAGGGGTACACGGACTGGACGCGGCGTCCGCTGCGCGCGTCGCAGCTGAGCTACGCGGTGGAGGACGTGCGGCACCTCGTCGCCCTCGACGCGGAGCTGCGCCGCCGCCTGGAGGAGCGCAGCCGCGGTGCGTGGGCGCAGGACGAGCACGACCGCCGCTACGGGCCGGGCACGACGTGGGTGCCGGATCCGCAGGAGGCGTGGCGGCGGGTGAAGGGGCAGGGGAAGCTGAACGCCCGGGACCGCGCGGTGCTGCGGGAGGTCGCCGCATGGCGGGAGCGGGAGGCGCGGCGCCGCGACCGTCCCGTCGCGTGGCTCCTGCCGGACCGCGCCCTGGTGGAGCTGGCCCGCCGGCGGCCCGCGGACCGGGACGGGGTGCTGGCGGAGCGCGGCGTGCCGGACCGGCTGCGCCCCAGCGACGTCGACGGCCTGCTCGCGTGCATCCGTGCGGGTGAGGACGCGCCACCGGTGCCCCTCCCCCCTGCCCCGCACCCGGACGTGCAGCTGCGGATGGAGGTTCTCGGCCCGCTGGGGCAGGTGCTCGTCGCGGCCCGCGCGCAGGGGGCGGGCATCGCCCCGTCGCTCGTCGCGACGCGCGCGGAGATCGAGGGCTACATGGTGGCGGTGATCGACGGCGGCGCCGACGGCCTGGCGCTGTCGCAGGGGTGGCGCCACGAGCTGGCGGGGGATGCGCTCGCCCGCCTGGCCCGGGGGGAGCTGGCGCTCGCCCCGAGCCTGAGCCGGCCGTTCGTCACGGAGCTGCCCCTCACCTAGGGTCGTTGGCGGGTCGCGCGTCGCGCCCAGCGATGCGCGACCGTCATCGACACGGGCATCTGACCGAAAGACCGACGACGATCGAGTGCATCACGCTGAAGAATCGTCATGGAACCCTCCGGCGAGTCGGCGTGCGAAGAGATTCTTCAGCGCTCATCGCGCCGGAGGGGGCGGCAGGGGGACCCCGGCGAGCGCGGGGAGGGCGTCGAGGGTCGCGAGGAGCCGGCTTCCGTCCGTGTCGGCGCGGAACGCGACGCCGCCGTCGGCGCGCTGCAGCCGCCGCAGGGCGGCGCCCGCCCCGGGCGGTGCGGGCCGTCCCGCCGCGGTGAACGCCCGGATCACGAATGCCGTGGTGTTCGCCTCCGTCGGTCCCCCGGCGCAGTCGAAGGCGTAGCCGCCCTCCCGGTTGCGGCGGGCCGCCAGCCAGGTGAGGGCGCGGCGGATCATCCGGTCCCGCGCGGGCACCCCCGCAGCGCGGAGGGCCTCGACGAGGAGGCCGGTGCTGGAGCAGTCGTCGGGACGTGAGGTGCGCAGCTCGAAGCCCCAGCCGCCGCCCGCCTGGCCGGCGCGCAGGGCGGCGACCGCCCCCGCCGGCACCCTCTCCCCCGCCGCCCGCAGGGCCAGCATCGCGAGCCCCTGGTCGAACGCGGTCGCCCCGAAGCGCCCCGCCGCGTACCCGCGCCGCACGCGGGCGACGTAGTCGACGCCGCCGAGTCGGCGTGGGTCCGCGCCGCCGGCCGCCGCGGCGAGCGCCACCTTCGCGGCCCCGCCCACGGTCCGGGCGTATGCGGGGGCCTCGCGGGAGAGCCGCGTGAGGAGCGGCGTGATCTCCGCCCGCGGACGTCCGGCGGCGGCGAGGCCCACCACCGCGTCGGCGCGCTGCCCGGCGGGGGCGTCGCCGAGGGAGGCGCGCAGCCACGCCGCGGCCCGGTCCGCCGCCGGCGTCGCCGCGCCGG
>JBFLWO010000289.1:0-3765 GCA_040757755.1 Actinomycetota bacterium | reverse complement strand
CGCGCGGGGCGCGCCGAGGGGCAGGTGCGCGTGATGTGGGGGGCGAGCCCCGTCGACCTCTTCTTCGACACGATCCCGTTCCACGCCGCGTGCGCCCGCGGGGCGCGCACCGTGCCGTTCGGCGACGACGAGATCCCGATCCTCTCCGCCGAGCACCTCGTGGTGTGCAAGGTGGCGTTCGACCGCCGCAAGGACTGGATCGACATCGAGCAGGTCCTGCTCCTCACCGCCGGCGAGCTGGATGTCGGCGAGGTCCGCCGCTGGCTGCGCGAGATCCTCGGGGCGCGCGACCCGCGGACACGCCGGTTCGACCGGGCGGTGCGGGCGATCCTCGGCCCCGGGAGCTGAGGGCGCCTCCCCGGACGGAGGGGTCCGCGGCCGTCCCGGGCCCAGACGGAAGTCCAGTTCCCGCCGCCGGGGCCGGTCTGTAGCATCCTCGCGATTTCCGCAGGTTTCATACGGATCGGGGGGCGCCGGGCAATGGCCACATCCACACCGATGCGGATCGCCGCCATCGTCCGGCGGGTCACCGCGCTCGCCGCAACCGCCCTCGCGGTGGGCGCCTCCCTCGCCGCCGCCGCGCCCGGAGACCCCGACACCACGCTGGGAGCGGGTGGGCGCCTCGTCGTCGATCTCCCCAACGACCTCGAGGAGAACCCCCGGGCGGTCGCCCGCGACTCCCAGGGGCGGCTCATCGTTGCGGGGGAGGCGACGGTCGAAGGCGTCACGCGCCCCTTCGTGATGCGCTTCCTCCCGAGCGGCGCGGTCGACGCGAACTTCGCCGGCACGGGCGTGACGTACCCGATCGGTACCACCCCCGGCACCGCCCACACCGTGGTGGACGTGGCGGTCGACGGGTCCGACCGCGTCCTCGTGGCCGGCACCCGGATCTCGGGCGGCGTCGACGGGATGTACGTCAAGCGCCTCACCGCGAACGGCTTCTCCGACGGCTCCTTCGACGGCGACGGCCTCGCGACCCCCACCTTCCCGTTCGTCGACGAGCACGTCCGCGGCATCGCGGTGCAGCAGGACGGCAAGATCCTCCTCGCCGGGGAGGTCCGCGACGACGTCGTGAACCCGCGCATGGCGGTCGCCCGGCTGCTCGCCACCGGCGCGGTCGACACCGCCTGGGGCGGCGACGGGCTCGTCGACGTCGACCCCACCGCCGGCTTCGACGCCTTGTACGGCGTCACCGAGCTCGTCCTGGAGAACGGCACGGCGATCCTCGCCACCGGGCAGGCCGGCGGCTCCGCCGCAGGCTCGAAGATGGCGGTGCTGCGCCTGAACCCCGACACCGGTGCGCCCCTCGCCGGCTTCGACGGCGACGGGCTCGCCCTCGTCGACTTCGGGTCGTCCACCGACGAGGGCGCCCGGGACGTCGTGGGGCTGGACCCGAACCTCGCAACCGCGGGCGACGAGCGCGTCATCGTCGCCGGGCTCGCGACCTCGGCATTCCCGGCGTTCGGCGCGACACCCGAGATCCCGCAGGTCGCCCTCGCCGCGCTCAACCTGGCCACGGGGGCCCTGGATGGCGCGTTCGACGGCGACGGCAAGGTCCTGACCCGCCTCGACACGAACAACACCGGTGACGTCCACCTGCTGCAGGGCGGGCTCGCCGCGCACGACCCCGATCCGAACGCGACCGGCGGCGAGACCGTCACCGTCGGCGGCGCCCTGAGCCCGGAAGGGCAGGACCCCGGGGACCCGCTCATCCTGCGCTACTCCGCCGCGACCGGTGCCCTCGACCCCGCCTTCGCCACGGACGGCAGCGCCGCGTTCCCCGTCGGCCGCCCCGTCATCCCGCAGGACGTCGTCCTCGACGGCGACAAGCCGATCCTGCTCGCCGAGACCGCGGGCGGCGGCGGCGACGACACCGTCCTCGTGAAGGCCACCGCCGCGGGCGCCGCGGACACGACCTTCGACACCGACGGCGCGCGCATCACCGACCTCGGCGAGCTCGCCGGGGACCGTCTCGTCGCCGCCGCGCCCGATCCGGCGGGAGGCGCGGTCGTCGCCGGCGCCACCACGACGGCCGGGGCGAGCCGGATCCTGGTGGCGCGCGTCCTCGCCGCGGGCGGACTCGACCCCGCCTTCAGCGGCGACGGGGCCGCCGCGCCCGATCTTCCTCCTGCCCTTTCGTTCGTGACGGAAGAGGTCACCTCCGTCGCCGTGCACGCGGACCGGCGCATCGTCGTCACGGGCTACGGCCGCACCGCGACGGCCACCGTGCCGTTCATCGCGCGGCTCACCCCGGAGGGGCTCCTCGACGCCACGTTCGACACCGACGGCGTCCGCACCCTCGACGTGACCCCCACCACCACGATGCCGGTCAGCCCGGTCGGGATCGACCGTGAGGGGCGCGCGGTGACCGTCGCCGAGAGCTCGGGGAAGCTCGCCGTGTGGCGGTTCACCGCCGCCGGCGCGCCGGACCCCTCCTTCGGCGGGGGCGACGGCGTGGTGGAGCTCACCGCGACGGGGATCACCCTGTTCCCGCCGGCGGCCCCCGCGTTCGGTCCCGACGGGCGCATCGCGGTGGTCGGGAACACGAGCTCCGGCGGCAACGGCCGGTCACTCGCGTGGGTCCTCACCCCCGCCGGGGAGCCCGACGCGACGTTCGCCTCCGGCGGACCCCTCACCGTCGACCTCACCGCGACGGGACGCGACGGCGTCACCGCCGCGCGCCTCGGGTCCGACGGGCGGCTCACCCTGCTCGGCAACACCGTCGAGCCGAACGGCAGCGGGGTGTACGTCGTGCCGAACGGCTCGCGCCTCTGGACGGGGCGGTACCTCCCCGACGGCACGCCGGACACCTCCTACCCGCCCGGCGGGGCCGGGGTGATGGGCGCCACGGCGGCGTTCGCCGTGGGCGGCACGTTCCAGCCCGACGGGCGGCCGCTCGCCGTGCTCCACGGCTTCGCGTTCGCGCGGGGGGACACCGCCGGGGCGTTCGACGCGACGTTCGGGACGTCCGGCCGTGCGTCCTTCTTCCAGGCCGGCGACCTCGTCGACGCGTTCGGCGGCGCGGGCGCCGTCAGCCAGGCCGACGGCCGTCCCCTCGCCGCCCTCACCGTGCGCTCCGGGGGGAAGCGCACCGGGCTCGTCGCCCGGCAGATCGGCGACAGCGCGGACCTGTCCGTCGCGATCGCCGCCCCCGCCACCGCCACCACCGGGGACCTCGTCACCGCGACCGTCACCGTCACCGGCGCAGGCCCGCAGGACGCCCTCGACACGAACGTGACGCTGACGCTTCCCTCCGGCGTCGAGCTCGTGTCGGTCACCGCCGTCGACGGCACCTGCCAGTCGGGCCCGTCGCCGTCGTGCCGCTTCGCCGTGGTTCCCGCCGGGGCGACCCGCACGGTCACGGCGACGCTCCGCCCGACGGCGGCGGGCACGGTGACGCTTCAGGCGGCGATCGACGGGCCGACGTTCGACCCGACGACCGGTGACCGCACCGCGTCCGCCGCGATCACCGTGGCCGACCCCCCGCCCGCCGTCACCCCGCCCGCCGTGACCCCGCCGGCGGTCACGCCGCCCGCGGTCACTCCGCCCGCTCCGGACCCCGATGTCGCCGTCACCGGTGACCGCACCGCGCCGCGGCTCACGCTGCGCATCACGCGCACCGGCCTCGCCGCGCTCCTCCGCCGCGGCCTGCGCGTCACGGTGAAGGCGAACGAGGCCGCGACGGGGCGCATCGTGCTGCGGCTGCGCGGGCCGAAGGGCCCGGTGCTCGCCGCCGCCAAGGTGCGGCTCGCCGCCGGACGCGCC
>JBFLWO010000288.1:0-3781 GCA_040757755.1 Actinomycetota bacterium | reverse complement strand
GGACCGCGGTGATGCGGTCCGGGTCGCGCGCATGGGTGCGTCTTGTGTGCGCTCAGGCCTTCTTGCAGCCGGCCGGGAGCGCGGGCGGCGTCGCCGGAGCCGGCAGGCCGTCCTTGATCGCCTGGATCCGCTCGATGAAGTCCTTCACCTCGGGATCCTCGGACAGGTTCGCGATTGCGGTCTTGGCGGCGTCCTGCAGCGCCGCCTGGTCGGCGTCGCTGGCGAACGCGAACGTGAGCCCCTTGTCGCACAGGCTCTGCACGAAGTTCGTCGCCGTCGGCGGCGGGTTCGTGAAGATCTCGATGGACAGGGACGGGACCTTCGCCGCCGCGTCGGTGATGATCTGCTGGTCCTCCGCGCTGAGCGCGTCGAACGCGGCCTTGTTGGCGACGAGGACCGTCGGGAACGGCCACAGGTTGACGTTCTGGGTCACGAACTTCGCGACCTCGTAGTACTTGTTGGTGTCGATGAGGCCCAGGTTGGCCTCCATGCCGTCGACCGTCCCGTTCTTGAGCGCGAGGTACACGTCGGTCACGGGGAGCGGGGTGGGCTCGGCGCCGAGCGCCTTGAGTCCCTCGCTCAGCACGCCGGACTCCGGCGCGCGGATCTTGAGCCCCTTGAAGTCGGCGGGGTTCTTCAGCGCCTTCGCCCGGCCGAGCGGCTTGCGCAGGCCGCCCTCGTGGATGGCGAGGCCGACCAGGCCGAGCTTCTCGACGCCCTGGAGCATCTCCTGGCCGATCTCGCCGGAGATGACCTGGTCCTCCAGGTCGAGGCGGTTCACGAGGAAGGGCGCCTGCAGCGCCTGGAAGCTCTTGACGCCCTTCGTGTCCCACACGGCGGACGACACGGTCGCCATCTCGACGGTGCCGCCCTGCACGTCGTTCAGCAGCGGGATGTCCCCGCCGTAGTTCGGGATGGTCTGGATGGCGATGCGGCCGCCGGACGCCGTGGCGACCTCCTCGACGAAGGCGTCGACGGCGATGCCGTACGGGTGCTGCGGGGTGGTCACGTAGCCGAGCTTGAGTGTCACCTCGGCCGCGCCGCCCGTCGTGGTCCCGGCCGCGGTCGTGGTGCCGCCGCCCGTGGTCTCGTCGTCGCCGCACGCCGCGACGCCGAGCACCAGGCCAAGGCCCAGCACCAGCGCGGCGAGTCGCGCGGTCAATCTGCGGTCCCTCACCAACCCCCCCTTCCGGTCGGATGACTGCGGAGGCCCGGTGCGGTGGCAGGACGGGGGTGACCCCCCGGGCTCGCACCGGCTCTCCCGGCGGCGAGCCTAGGTGGGCCGGTCGACGGTTGTCAACATCCGCACGAGCGCTTCCCGCAGTGCGAAACGCCTTTGCCGATGCGGGATTCCGGCGCTCGGCGGGTCCGCTTGGGGGCCGTCCGACGGTCGTTGACCTGCCCAGGTACGTGACATATGCTGCGTGCGTCGCCCGGATTCCCCATCGTGCCGCCGGCGTCGTGGCGCGAGGGACCAAGACGGGCACATGGCGTTACGAGCAGCACCCTTCCGTAACCACAAAGGGGGATGCCAGGCTATGGCCGAGCAGTTCGCTGTGACCCAGATCCCCGGCGCTGAGACGGGCGAGATCCCGCCGTCGCCGGTTGACAGGGACGAGAAGACCGCGTTCATCTACTCCCTGGTCGACCCGATCTGGGACATCGACACCCTCCCGCTGACCTACACGAACTCTCGTTGGTCGGCGTTCTTCTACCGGGCGGACGAGAAGCACCTGCGTCGCGTCCTCCCCGACTGCCTGGACATCGAGGACGACATCGTCGAGTTCTGGTACGTCGATCACAACCACACCATGCTGGGCCCGTACGGTGAGTGGGGCCTGACCGTGGCCGCCAGCCACAAGGCCGGCGACGGTAAGACCTACTACGCCGGGTACTACCCCTACATGTACCTGACTCAGGACGCCGCGATCGACGCCGGTCGCGTGCTGGGCTTCCCCAAGAAGGAGGCCTTCATCCGCGTCCTCGAGCACGGTGGGGCTCCCGACGACGGGTACGGCGTCTACGACACGAAGGTGTACCAGTTCAACTACTTCTCGTTCCTGATGATCCGGAACGGGTACGTGATGCACTCGGCCACGGGTAAGTACGACGACGCCGACCTTCCGGCGAAGCCGAAGTTCTACGGCAACACCGAGTACGGCCGTATGAACATGAAGGTCGTCACGTCGCCGGACGTCGCTCAGTCCGAGTGGCAGCTGGTGTACCTCCCCTCCCTTGTGACCAAGGACCTCGCGACGGCGATGGGCCGTCCCGACACCGAGGGCTCCCACCGCTTCCAGGTGAAGCCGGAGTCGATCCGCACGGCGTCCGCGAGCCAGATCAACTGGTTCATGCAGGCGACCCCGTACGACAACCTCGGTCACGAGCTGCCGCCGAAGGAGCTGCTCGGTCTCATGACCTTCAGCTTCGACCTCATCATCCCGGCGGGCCAGGTCCTCTGGACGGAGACCTACACCCGTGACGAGACGTGGGCCGGCGCCGCGAAGCCGTACCGCTTCGGTCTGCGCCACCGCTTCCCGAAGCCGATCGGCCTCGGCGCGTAACTACCCGTCGACCGCGAGCCCGTGGCGGGCTCTCTCCCCGCCACGGACGCGTCTCTAAGGAGGCAATTGCTTTATGGGCGTTCAGGTCAATGTGACTAGCGTTCCGTGGGTCGACTCGGGCGACGCGCCCCCGCTCCCCCTGGACCGGGACAAGCGAGACATCATCTCGCAGGGCATCGCCGACCCGCTCGTCGACTACGACATCGTCCCGCTGACGTACACCAACTCCCGTTGGTCTGCGTTCTTCTACCGGGTCGACGAGAAGGACCTCAGGCACATCCTTCCGAAGTGCCTCGAGCTCGAGGACGACGTGGTCGAGTTCTGGTACGTCGACCACCTCCACACGGGCCTCGGTCCGTACGGTGAGATGGGCGTCACGGTGTCGGCTTCCTGCAAGGGCGCGGACGGCAAGACCTACTACGGTGGGTACTACCCGTACATGTACCTCACGCAGGACGCGGCGGTGTTCGCCGGTCGCGAGCCCTTCGGCTTCCCGAAGAAGATCGCGTACATCATCACCCAGGAGCACGGCGGCAAGGAGGACGACGGGTACGGCGGGTTCGGCAACGACTACTTCAACTTCACGCTGGAGCGTCGCGGCTACCTCATCCACACCGCCACGGGCCGTTACGACGACGCCGAGCTTCCCGCGAAGCCGGCCTTCTACGGCGACCCGAAGTACGGCCGGATGAACCTCCGTCTCATCACGGACCCGTCCCTCCGCAGCACGAAGTGGGACCTCACGTACCTCCCGTCGGAGGTCACCGAGGCGACCGCCCGTGCCATGGGCCGCCCGGAGACGGTCGGTCAGCACCGGTTCCAGCTGAAGCCGGAGTCGATCCGCACCGCCTCGGCCAACGCCATCCGGACGTGGGCCCTCCAGGCGACGCCGTTCGACAACCTCGGCGCGATGATGCCGGTCAAGGAGCTCATCGGTCTCATGACCTTCAGCTTCGACCTCATCATCCCCGGCGCGCAGACCATCTGGACGCAGACGATCGAGCGGTCGGACGAGGACATCGCCGACCTGCTGTTCGCCACGCCGTACCAGTACACGATGCGCCACCGCTTCCCGAAGCCGCCCGGCGTCTGAGCCGAGCGACCTTCCGGAAACGGAGCTTCACGCCGGCCGGGCCCCTCGGGGCCCGGCCGGTGTCGTTTTCCGGGACATGCGCGCCGCACGCGCGGGGGTGATCTCGTAGGCTCCCCCGGCCCGT
>JBFLWO010000287.1:0-3787 GCA_040757755.1 Actinomycetota bacterium | reverse complement strand
ACACCGCGTCGGGCGACGCCGTGTGCCAGCTGCGGATCGCCGTCAACGCCCGCGCCCGCGACGAGAACGGGCAGTGGGGCGACAAGCCGAACTTCTTCGACGTGGTCGTCTTCGGCCGGCAGGCCGAGACCGCCGGGAACTTCCTGTCGAAGGGTCGCCGCGTCGGCATCGACGGGCGCCTGTCGTGGCGCGAGTGGCAGACCCAGGACGGGCAGCGGCGCCAGACCGTCGAGGTCATCGCCAACGACCTGATGTTCCTCGACGGTCGCAACGACGGCGAGCGGGGCGGAGACGCCTCCGGCGACCCGTGGGGCGACGCCGGCGTGCGCCGCGGCGGCGGCGGTGGCGGCGGCGACCTGCCGATCGACCGAAGCGACATGCAGGGGTCCGGGCCCGCCCAGGGCACGGACGACGACATCCCCTTCTAACCGCGCACAACGGCGGCCCCACGCCGCCCGGCGCAGAGGCGATACCCGCACGGCGGGCGCAGGAGGCATCAGATGCAAGCGATCCTGAGAGAGGACGTGGACGGCCTGGGCCGGGCCGGCACGGTCGTGAACGTGGCCCGGGGCTACCTGCGCAACTACCTGCTGCCCCGCGGCCTCGCCGAGCAGGCCACCCCCGGCCGCGTCGCCGAGATCGAGCGGCAGCAGGCGCAGCGCCGGCAGGCCGAGCTGAAGGCCGTCGAGCAGTCGAAGGAGCTCGCCGCCCTCCTCGGGCGCACCATCCTCACCCTCAAGGCGAAGGCCGGCGGCGACGGCCGCCTGTTCGGCTCCATCACCGCCGGTGACGTGGCCGACGCCATCCACGAGGCCCGCGGCGTGCGGGTCGACCGCCGCGCCATCACCGTCGACCCGCCGATCCGCGCGGTGGGCACGTACACGGTCCCCGTGACGCTGGGTCCGGACCTCGTCGCCGAGGTCAAGACCATCGTCAGCCCGCTCATCGAGGAGTGACCGCGCCGACGGCAACCGCCGTCCCCGGGCGCGCCGCGCCGACGGGGCGACCCCGCCCGGCGCGGACCGCGACCCGGCGGCCGCGATAGCCCCGGCGCGCGCCGTCGCGGAGCGCGCTGTGCCCGAGCACGTCCCGCCCCCCCAGAACATCGACGCCGAGCAGATGCTCCTGGCGTCGCTCATGGACGCCCCCGGCGAGCACGTCGCCGAGGCCGCCGGCCTCGTCCAGGTCGACGACTTCTACCGGGAAGGGCACCGGCGCGTCTACCAGGCGATCACCGACCTGTTCCATGCCGGTGAGCCCATCGAGCCGATCACCGTCATCGACCGGCTCACCAAGTCCGGCGACCTCGACGCCGCCGGCGGCCGCATGGCCGTCCTCGACCTCATGGCGTCGCCGTTCATCGCCGCCAGCTACCGCACCTACGCGGAGATGGTGCGCGACGCCGCCACGCAACGCCGCCTCGTCGAGATCTCCCGCCGCATCGAGACGATGGTCGCGCAGCGCGAAGGCGAGACCTCCGAGATGGTGCAGCGCGCCGAGGACCTCGTCTACGACCTCACGCAGCAGCGCACCCGCGGGGACTTCACCAGCGCCCACGAGCTCGTCATCGCGAGCATCGACCGGCTCGCCGCCGCCAGCGAGCGCGACTCCCCCCTCCTCGGCCTCCCCACCGGATTCAACGAGATCGACCGGCTCACCGGCGGCTTCCGCGCCTCCAACCTCGTCGTCGTCGCCGCCCGCCCCAGCATGGGCAAGACCGCCCTCGCCCTCTGCATCGCCCAGCACGCCGCCCTCACCGAGCAGCGCACAGTCGCCATCTTCAGCCTCGAGATGAGCGGCGAGGAGCTCATCCAGCGCCTCCTGTGCTCCACCGCCATGGTCGACGCCACCCGGCTGCGCAGCGGACGCGTCAGCAAAGAAGACTGGCCGCGCCTCACGCAGGCCGCCGACCAGCTCTCCCGCGCCAAGCTGTACGTCGACGACACCGAAGGCATGACCGTCGCCGAGATGCGCACCAAGGCGCGGCGCCTGAAAAGCCGCGAGGACCTCCACCTCGTCGTCATCGACTACATCCAGCTCATGGAAGGCGCCCCCGGCCGCGGGAAACGGGACGAGAACCGCGTGCAGGAGCTCTCCGCGATCTCCCGGTCCCTCAAGATGCTCGCCCGCGACCTGGACGTACCCGTGATCTGCATCTCACAGCTCAACCGCGGCCCCGAGTCCCGCACCGACAAGCGCCCCATGCTGTCGGACCTGCGAGAGTCCGGGGCGATCGAGCAGGACGCCGACATCGTCCTCCTGATCTACCGCGACGACTACTACAACGACGACAGCGACGAGAAGGGCATCGCGGAGGTCAACATCGCCAAGCATCGAAATGGGCCGACGGATCGCGTGAAGCTCACCTTCATGGAGAAGTACGCGAAGTTCGGCAACCTGGCGCCCGCATGAGCGCGCACGACGACACGGCGACGCCGCCCCGCGCGGCGCGACCCCGCGCGCGCACCGGCGCGGCGCCCCACGGACGGGAGGGACGCTGATGCCGGCCACGGTGATCGTGGGCGCCCAGTGGGGAGACGAAGGCAAGGGCAAGGTCGTCGACCTCCTCGCCGAACGCAGCGACGTCGTCGCGCGCTACCAGGGCGGCAACAACGCGGGACACACCATCGTCGCCGGCGACGAGGTGTACAAGCTCCACCTCATCCCCTCCGGGATCCTCTTCCCCGACACCACCTGCATCATCGGGAACGGCGTCGTCGTCGACCCCGGCGTGCTGTGCCGCGAGATCACCGAGCTGGAACGCCGCGGCGTCGACGTGTCGCTCCTGCGCCTCAGCGGCAACGCGCACCTCATCATGCCGTACCACGTGATGCTCGACACGGCCAGCGAACGGCGCCTCGGGAAGTTCTCCATCGGCACCACCGGCCGCGGCATCGGCCCCTGCTACGTCGACAAGGCGGCCCGCGTCGGCATCCGGGCGCAGGACCTCCTCGACCACTCCATCCTCGTCCGCAAGCTCGAGATCGCCCTCGAGACGAAGAACGACCTGCTGGAGCGGATGTACGGCCTGCCGCGCCTCGACGCCGCCGCCGTCGCCGAGGAGCTCCTCCCCCACGCGGAGCGGCTCCGCCCGTTCATCGCCGACACCGCGCTCCTCATCGACGCGGCCCTCCGCGACGGCCGCCACGTCCTGTTCGAAGGCGCCCAGGGCACCATGCTCGACCTCGACCACGGCACGTATCCGTTCGTCACCTCCTCCAACCCCATCGCGGGCGCCGCCTGCACCGGCACCGGCGTCGGCCCCACCCGCATCGACCGGGTCCTCGGCGTCACCAAGGCGTACGCCACCCGCGTCGGGGAAGGGCCCTTCCCCACGGAGCTCGACGACGAGGACGGCCGCGCCATGCTGCAGCGCGGCAACGAGTTCGGCACCACCACCGGCCGGCAGCGCCGCTGCGGGTGGATCGACCTCGTCGCCCTCCGCTACGCCGTCCGCCTCTCCGGCATCACCCAGCTCGCCCTCACCAAGCTGGACGTCCTCTCCGGGTTCGACCGGGTGCGCCTGTGCGTCGCCTACCGCACCCGCGACGGCGAACGCCTCGACGAGTTCCCCTACCACCAGACCGTCTTCCACGGCTGCACCCCCGAGTACGAGGAGATGCCCGGCTGGGCGGAGGACCTCTCCGACTGCCGGCAGCTCGAGGACCTGCCGCCGCGCGCCCGCGAGTACGTCGACGCGATCGCCGACGCCGTCGGCGTCCCGATCACCCTCATCGGGACCGGCCAGGGACGCCACCAGGTCATCGACCGGGTCGAGATCTGACGT
>JBFLWO010000286.1:0-3795 GCA_040757755.1 Actinomycetota bacterium | reverse complement strand
CCCGCGTCGCGGGTCGAGCTGGTGGTGGTGGACGGGGAGGAGATCCTGCGCGGCGGGGCCCCCGTGCACGTCGACGGGCCGGCGGTGGAGGCCCGGGGGGGGGAATCGCGGGCCCGCGTCGCTATGGTTCGCGCCTGATGCTGCTCGACCAGAAGCGCACCAAGCGGTGGGTCCGGATCTTCGCGGTCATCGCGTCGATCGGGTTCGTCGGCGCCCTCATCCCGATCCTGGTGATCGTGATCTTCCAGGGCGGCGGGAAGTCCCCGGAGGAGCTGCGCCAGGAGGAGATCGCCCAGGCCCGCGCCGCCGCCGAGGCGAACCCCCGCGACGCCGCCGCCTGGGACACCCTCGCCCAGGCCCTCCTCGCGGACGACCCCGCGGCGGCGGTCGCCCCCGCCCGCCGCGCCGCACGGCTCACCCCCCGCAACTACGACCGGGTCGAGACGCTCGCCCTCGCCCTCGACGGCAGCGGCAAGACCGACGTGGCGTTGAAGGAGCTGCAGGCCTTCACGGCGCGCAGCCCGCGCAACGCCGAGGGGTTCTTCCTCCTCGGCCAGCTCGCCGAGAAGCTGGGGCGCACCGCCCTCGCGAGCCTCGCGTACCAGGCGGTCGTGCGCCTCGAACCGGGAGGCGGCAGCACGAGCCTGGAGGCGCAGGCGCGGCTCGACGCCCTCACCGGGACGCCCACCACCACGACGCCCACCACGCCGACGACGCGCACCGGCACGGGACCCGTCACGCCGTAGGACGCGCCGGGTCCGGACGCGGCGCGGCTTGGTAGGCTGTCCCGCCCGGGCCGTTAGCTCAGCTGGTAGAGCAGGGGACTCTTAATCCCAAGGTCGGAGGTTCGATCCCTCCACGGCCCACTGAACTCGGCAGTGCGCAAACCTCGGGCGTGACGGTACGGCATGTCGGGAGGACCTCCGACCCGCCCTTCACGCAGAGGTTTGCTTCGAGCGCGTCACAGGGGATGGGTTCGCGCTCGCTGCCCACTGCGTCGGCCGAGCTTCCGTCTGCCGGAACAGGCGTGGTGGTGGGTGCCGCGGCCGGAGGCGGCCCCGCGAAAGGGGCGGCACGATGCGCCCGGAGGCGAGCACCGATGACAGGCGCTCCGGTCCGTGAGGCGGAGTCGTGACGACGTTCGACCGGGACTTCTGGGACGAGCGGTGGTCGAAAGTCCTCCGTGAGCAGGGGGATCGAATCGCCCGCCGGCCCCCGAACACGCATCTCACCGCCGAGGCGGAGAACCTGCGCCCGGGACGCGCCCTCGACGCGGGCTGCGGTCACGGTTCCGACACGCTCTGGCTCGCCGCACGCGGATGGCGGGTCACCGCCGTCGACTTCTCGACGGCCGCCCTTGCGCACGCCCGATCGACCGCCCAGGCCCTCGGGACCGACGTCGCCGAGCGCATCGACTGGGTCGAGGGCGATCTGGCGACCTGGACCCCGCAGCCGCGCCGCTACGACCTCGTCACCTGTCTCTACGTCCACATCGCGGGGTCAGTGGGGGAGATGGTGCGACGCATGGCGGCGGGGGTCGCGCCCGGCGGGACGCTACTGCTCGTCGGCCACCGTCCGATCGACCCGGCCACCGGGGCTCCCACACCCGCGGCCGGTCAGGTGCAGGTCTCGGTCGACACCGCGGTCGCCGCGCTCGATCCCGACCGGTGGGAGATCGCCGTCGCCGAAGACCGGCCACGAGCCCAGGCCGGCAGCGGCGTCGACGCCGTGATCTGTGCCCGACGCCTTCCCCGGCGACGCCTCTCCTGACAGCGCGGCTTGCTGCCTCTCCCGCCCGGGCCCTCGTGGGCCGAGTCTTTTTCGTCGCGGATCGGCCGGGCGTCCGCTGGAACGGGCCCCGGCGAGCCATGGCGACCTCTCCTCCCGGCGCCTCCCGTCCGCGGCGTGAACACCCGGGCGCCTCAGCCGCCGTGCGGCTGCACCGAGGACACCTCGTAGATCGTCGCGACGGGCTCCGCCGCGACGGCGTCGGGGAGCAGCGCGAGCACGGCCGCGACCTGGCTTTGCGCCTCCTGGCGGTCCAGCGCCGCCCGGTCCTCGAACACCTCCGTCGCGACGAACGCGCACGGGTCGTCGAGGCAACGCGCCACGTCGAACCACACGCACCCGGGGATCCGCCGGCTCGGCGCGATCACCTCCGTGAGCGCGGCCATCAGCTCCTCCACCCGGTCCGGCCGCGCCTGCACCTTGAAGCGGACGACGATCATGACGTGCACCCCGGTGACGGCCGCCGGATCCCCGCGGCCACATGCCCCAACCTAACCGCCCCGCGGCGGGGCGTCCACGGGGGGTGCGGCTACCGGGCCTCGGGGCCGAGAGCGGCGCGCGCCCACCCGCCGACGCACCCGGCGACGCGCACGCGCCGCGGGGAGGCGGGCTCGACGCGGGAGTGACCGAGGCGCCGGCGCAGAACGTCGCCCGCCTGCGGCGCGCGCGCCAGGGACATCAGCAGGCCCGGCGCCCTCTCGACGACGAGCTTCATCGCCCACGACATCGCCGCGTGCGGCAGGAGCGCGGCGTCCAGGGCCGCCGCGTACCGCTCCACCGTGCGGGCGCGGCCGTCCAGCACGTCCGCGACGACGTCGCTCGCCACCTTCGACGACGTGAACGCCTCGAACATCCCGTCACCCGACAGGGGGTCCACGAGGCCCGCCGCATCACCCACGAGGAGCGCCCGGCCGCGCGCCACCGGGCTACCCGCGCGCCGCACCGGCAGCCGCCAGCCGCGAAGCTCCCGCACCCGGGCGGGGTCCACGCCGTGCACGCGGCACAGCCGGTCGAGGTGGCCCCGCAGCCCCGGGCCCTGCGACAGCCACCCGCCCACCCCGATGTTCGCGTGGTCCCCCTTCGGGAACACCCAGCCGTACCCGCCCGGCACGATCCCCACCTCGAGGAGGGCCCGGCCGCGGTACGCGGACGCGTCGTACTCCGCGTACCCCACGTTGCCCTCGAGCGCCACCGCGTGGCTGTGCGCCACGTCCCCCGCCACGAGCCGCCGCGACACGCCCGTCGCGCCGTCCGCCCCGATCAGCACCGCGGCGCGCAACCGCTCGCCGCCGTCGCACACCACCTCCACGCCGTCCGCCGCCTGCGACACGGACCGCACCCGCACCCCGTCGCGGAACACCGCCCCCGCCTCCACCGCGCGCTCCGCCAGGTACGCGTCGAGGCGGCGGCGCTGCGTCATCAGGATCACGGGCTCCGGGCTTCGCACCTCCACGTGCCGGCCGAACCGCAGCCGCACCACGAGGGAGTGCACCACCTCCTCCACCACGGGGTCGACGGGGAACGGCAGGAGCCGCACGCCCCGCATCGTGAGGCCGCCGCCGCACGGCTTGTCACGCGGGAACCGCGCCCGGTCGACGAGCAGCACCGACGCCCCCGACGCGGCGAGGCGGTACGCGGCGGTCGAGCCCGCCGGGCCCGCGCCGATCACGATCACGTCGCTGGTGGCCGCCATCGGAGGAGGGATGGTAGACGCCCGCCGCGCCTCCCGCCGCGCCGCCGTGAAACACCGCGCCTCCGATACGCCGCCGGTTTGTAACCCGCCGCCGGGGCGCCGTTGCCAGGGTCCGCGCCGCCCAGCCAGCGACAAGGAGGACACGTGAAGCTCACGCGCACCCGGCGCGGACGCGCGGTCATGGTGGCCGGGGCGGCGGTCGCCCTCGCCGCCCCCGTCGCGGTCGTCACCGGCGCCCTCGTCGAGGACTTCGGCCTCGACACGCAGGAGCGCCTCGAGCGCCGCAGCGAGCGGCTGCTCGGCATCGGCACCCC
>JBFLWO010000285.1:0-3800 GCA_040757755.1 Actinomycetota bacterium | reverse complement strand
GGAGGAGCCGCAACCCCCCGCGCCGCCCGAGCGGACGGAGCCGGCCGAGGAGCACCCGCCGCCCCTCCCGGGCGGGTGAGCCCGCGTCAGGACCGCTCGTCGGAGAGCACGCGCCCGTCGCGCAACGTCACGACGCGCGGGGCCGCCTGCGTGACCGCCTGCTCGTGGGTGATGAGGATGAGGGTCTGCGCGTTCTCCGACGCCACCTCCTGGAGCAGCGCGACGATCTCGCCGCCGGTCGCGGTGTCGAGGTTGCCGGTGGGCTCGTCCGCCAGCAGCACCCTGGGGCGGTTGACGAGCGCCCGGGCGATCGCGACGCGCTGCTGCTCCCCGCCCGACAGCTGCGACGGCAGGTGCCCCTCCCGCGCTCCGAGCCCCACCGCGGCGAGCAGGTCGGCGGCCCTGGCGCGCCGCTCCTCCGCCGGCACTCCCGTCGGGGCGGCCGCGACCTGCACGTTCTGGAGGGCGGTGAGCGTGGGGATGAGGTTGAACTGCTGGAAGACGAAGCCGATGACGTCGCGGCGCAGCCGCGACAGGTCCCGCTCCGTCATGGACTGGACGTCGCGCCCGTCGCACATGACGGTCCCCGCGCTGGGGCGGTCGAGGGCGCCGAGGAGCTGAAGCAGCGTCGTCTTCCCGGAGCCGCTCGGGCCGACGATCGCGACGAAGTCGCGCGGCTCGACCACCAGGTCGACGTCGGTGAGCGCCGCCACCGCGTTCCCGCCCGCGCCGTAGACCTTCGAGACGCCCTGCAGCCGGTAGATCGGCACCGTGGCGTCGGGCGCCGGCGGCGCCGGGGCGGGGGCATGGTGTGACGTGGTGTCCATGGCCGGTGTGCCGTCCTTTGGTGTGGGGTGCACGGGTGTCGTCACTCGACGGTGCGCAGGGCGACGGCGGGGCGCAGGCGCGCCGCGCGCAGGCTTCCGGCGGCCCCCGCGACGAGGCCGCCCAGCACGGCGAGCCCGACGGCGGCGAGGACCATGGCGAACGAGGGCGAGGTGGCGATGTCCACGGTCTCGGAGCCGGTGGTGATCGCGGCCCGCCCCAGGCCGAACGCCCCCACGGGCGGGCCCCCGGCGGGGGCGGCGGCCGAGGCGGTGTCGGCGGCGACGCTGGCCTGAAGCGTCCAGCCGCTCGCGTCGATCGCCAGCGCCACGCCGATGCCGATCACGGCGCCGGCGACGCCGCCGAGGAGGCCTTGGACGAGCGACTCCCCGGTGATCTGCCGCACGACCGCGCCGCGCGACCAGCCGAGCGCCTTCAGCGTCCCCAGCTCGCGGACGCGCTTGGAGACGGACGCGAGGGTCAGGAGCGACGCGATGAGGACCGCCGCGACCAGCCCCACGATCGCGAGGACCGTGCCGAGCGTGGAGGACAGGTCGCGCGTGTCCCTGAGCGACCCGCCGACGCGGTCCGCGAGGTCGGCGGCGGTGGTGACCTGCGCCCCGTCGAGGCCCTCGGCGACCTTCGCCGCGACCGGCGCGACGTCGTCCGTCGACTCGGCGCGGACGTGGATGGCGTTGACCTGCTTCGCGTAGCCGGCGACCTGCTGCAGGGTGGCGAGCTTCACGTACACGTCGGAGGCGGTGCCCCCGATCGGCGACGACGCGATGCCGATGACGGTGAAGCGCTTCCCGCCGAGCGAGATCGCGTCACCGACGGCGATGCCCTCGGTGCCGGCGTAGGCGGAGGACACGATCGCCTGGCGGGGCTTCCCGGTGGCGCTGAACCAGGAGCCCGTCACGAGCTGGGATGGCGTCACCGCGGCGATCTCCGGCGCGGCCGGGTCGACGCCGGTGACGCTGCGGGACGTGAAGTCGATGCCGCCGTCGCCGAACGCGCCCCCCGGCGGCGGCCCGCCGGGGACTCCCCGCCGGGTGACGTCGATCTCGGGGACGGTGCCGGAGATGTGGACGGCGTTCAGCCGCAGCGACCCGGCGGCGCGCTCCACGCCGTCGATCGCCGCGACCTCGCGGGTCTCCGCGGACGCGAACGTGAGCTGGCTGGTGGGGGCGAAGGTGTCGACGTCGATCTTCGACCCGGGCTCCCGGTCGCGCAGGCTGAGGCGCGGGCCCGGCCCGGCCTGCTCGCGCAGGCGCCGCTGCTCCGCGGGGGTGAGGTCCGCGAAGCCGCCGCTTCCGATCGTGAGGGGCCGGGTGACGGTCATGTCGGTGCCGACCCCGGTGAGCGGCGCGAGGACCTTCTGCTGGGCCGTGTCGAGGCCGCTCGACACGGCGTTCACCGTCACGACGAGGGCCACGCCCACCGCCAGACCGACGGCGGTGAGGATCGTCCGGCCGCGCCGCCGGCGAAGCTCGGACAGCATGTAGCTCAGGTAGAACATGGACGTCCTCGCGTGGGCGTGGTGGACCGGTTCCACGCTCGGGGGGCCGAGCGGCGGCCACATGAGATCACCCGCTCCGAAGAGTCTCGTAAGAGATCGCGGAGAGGCTCGTCGCCGCGCGGGCGGGCCTCCGGGACGTGCCTGCCGGGATGCGACGCGCCGCCGGGCGGACCTCTCTTCGCGAGCTCTTCGACGGCGGTCATAGCGTGGCGGCATGACACGCACCCTTCGCATCACCATGGTCGCGGCCCTCGCCGCCTCCGCGTCGCTCGCCGTCGCCGCCTGCGGGGACTCGGGCAGCGCCTCCGCCGGCTCCTCGACGGCGGCCGCCGCGACGACGGCCGCCGTGACGGACACCGCCGCCACCTCGACCGCCGCCGGCACGGTGTCGGCGAACACCGCCACGTTCGAGGAGCTCGTCGCCGCCTTCGAGGCGGCGGGCGTCCCGAACGCCGAGCAGTGGGCGCGCGAGGTGGAGGAGTACCGCCCCTACGACACCTCCGACCCGACCCTCTCCCACCTGCAGGACGAGCTGGCCAAGTACAACCCCGACCCGGCGGTGCTGCAGAAGATCCTCGCGACGCTGACCCCGTGACCCACCGCATCTCCGGTCGTCGCGACACCGCCGAGGTCCTCCGGTGGTCGCTCGTCGGTCTCGCCGCGCTCGCCGTCGCCGGAACCGCCGTGGAGCTTGCGACGCTGCGTCACTGGAACGGCGGGCTGCAGCTCGTCCCGTGGGTGGGCGTCGCCGTCCTCACCGCCCTCGCCGCGCTGCTCGCCGTGCGACCGGGGCGGATGGCGGTGCGCGTCGTGCGGGTGGGGGCGGCGGCGGTCCTGGCGCTGTCGGCGTTCGGCGTGCTGCAGCACGTGCGCGCCAACTACGACACCGCCCCGCTCGACCGGGACTACGGACCCCGGTGGGACGCGATGTCGGAGGCCGCGCGCTGGTGGGCGGCCGCGACCGGCGGGGTCGGCCCCGCGCCGTCCCTCGCGGCGGGCGTGCTCGCGCAAGCGGCGCTGTGCCTGCTCCTCGCCACGCTGCGCCACCCGGCGCTCGCCCGCGACCCGGCGCCGGAGCGGCGGGGGCGGGGCCCGCGCCCCGAACGGGTCAGCGGCGGCTGAGCCGCAGCGTGCGCCGCGCGGTCACGGTGCGGACCACGCCGCGCGCGTCGGACGTGCGAGTGGTCACCGTGACCAGCAGGGCCGACCGCCCGGCGAGGAGCGCCCTCCCGGCGCGCGAGAGGGGCACCGCGACGCTGCGCGCCCTTCCCGGGAGGAGGCCCCGGAACGGGGCGCGTCCCAGCGCGACCCGCCGGGCGCCGGCACGGGTCGCGAGGGTCACGGTGCCGCGGCACGCGTTCACGGCCGCCGCCGAGCAGGAGATCCGGACGCTCACCGACCGACCGCCGCCGCCGAGCGCCACGGACGCGACGCCGCCGAGCACCGCCGGCGTCGC
>JBFLWO010000284.1:0-3809 GCA_040757755.1 Actinomycetota bacterium | reverse complement strand
GGCGGGGCGTCCGCCTCCAGCTCGCGCAACAGGGCGTGGGTCTCGCTGAGCGAGGAGGTGAGGACCTGGCGGGCCGTCTCGAGGAGGTGGAAGACGCGGGGGTCCTTCGCCCGGTAGTGGACGCTCGTGCCTTCGCGCCGCCCCTCCACGAGCCCCTGCCGGCGAAGCGCGGCGAGGTGCTGGGAGGTGCCGCTCGAGTCGAGGCCGAGGGCCGCCTGCAGGTCGCCGACCGTGCGTTCGCCGTCGCGGAGGAGCTCGAGGATGCGCACCCGCATGGGGTGCCCCAGCACCCGGAAGAGCTCGGCCTTCACGACGTGGATCGGGCCGGGGGAGTCGGGTCCGGTCGCGGGCGTCATGGGCGGTGCGTGCGGGCCGCGATGCTCATCAGGCGGAAATCTTAGAAGCTCTGAAGATAATGCGCCCCGAAGCGCTGCGGGCGGCCGTGAGATTCCTCTAGCGCGCTTCCCCTCCCCGCGCCGCACGGTCGATACGCCCGTCAGGACCCCCGCCGTGCGGGCGGTCCGCCGTCCACCGACGCGGGGGGACCCGATGCTGTCGCGGATCACGGCTCGGAATGCGGTCACCACCGGGGCGCTCGCCTGCCTCGCGGTGCTCGCCCTCCATGCCCTCGGCGTCGGCGTCGGCATCGGCCCGGGGACGACGGGCGCCCCGTTCGGGGTGCACCTCTACCTGTCGATCGACATCGCCGCCGGGCTCGCGGTCCTGGCGGCGGCCCGCCGCCGCCCCGGAGAGCACCTCGCCTGGACGCTCCTCGGCTGCGGTCTCGTCCTGTGGGGCCTCGGCAACGTCTACATGCTGTTCGGGCCGGAGGCGGCGTCGCCCTCCCCCCTCGACGTCTTCTGGCTCAGTTTCTACCCCCTGAGCTTCACGTCGCTGGCGCTCCTGGTGCGGTCCCGCCACGGCCGGGTCGACCCGCGCCTCGCCGTCGACGCGCTGATCGCCGCGCTCAGCGCCGGCGCGCTCGTCGCCGTCCTCGTCCTCCCCGCCGTGGAGCGGTCCATGAGCGGCGGGCTGGCGCAGAAGGTGATGGCGTTCGCCTACCCGATGCTCGACACGCTGCTCGTCGGCGCGGTCGTCGCGACGTTCGCCCTCGCCGGGTGGCGCCCCGACCGCCGGTGGCTCCTGCTCGCCGGGGGTCTCGCGTTGAACGCCGCCACCGACGGCATCCTCGTGCAGCAGTACGCCGCCGGCACGTACCTGCCCGGCGGGCTGCTCGACTCCGGCTGGCCGTCCGCGGCGCTGCTCCTCGCGCTCGCCGCGTGGCACCGCCCCCCGGCGCGCGCCGCCCGCCCCGCCGCTCGCGCGCAGATGGCGATGCCCGCGATCCTGGGCCTCGTCGCCCTCGGCGTCCTCCTGTGGGAGCCGGTGCGCAGCGGCACCCCCGTCGCCCGGGCGTTCGCCGCCCTGGCGCTGGCCGCCGCGATCGGCCGGATGGGCCTCGCCCTGCGCGACAACGCCCGCGCCCTCGCGGACCGCGCCCGCCTGCTCGCCCAGACGGTTCGCTCCGCGGAGCAGGAGCGCGTCCTCGTCGCCGCCGAGCTCCACGACGGGCCGATCCAGCACCTCGCCTCCCTGAGCTACGTCCTGGACCGCGCCGTCCGCCGCCTGCGCGATGCCGACGCCGACGCCGCCCTGCCGCACGTCGAGCGCGCCCGCCTGGGCCTGGCCGCCGAGATCGCGGGGCTGCGGCGCCTCATGGCGGAGCTGCGCCCGCCGGTGCTCGACGAGGGCGGTCTTCAGGCCGCGCTGCGCGACTACGCGGCGGACTTCACCCGCCGCCACCGCGTCGCCGTCGACGTGGACGCCGACCTCGACGCCGACGCCCTCGCCCCCGAGATCGAGACGGTCGTCTACCGCGTCACCCAGGAGAGCCTCGCGAACGTCGCGAAACACGCCGCCGCCGGAGCGGTGCAGGTGCGGCTGCGCGGCACGCAGGAGGGGATCGAGCTCGCCGTCGACGACGACGGATGCGGCTTCGACGTCGCGGCCCTGCCGGACCTGGCCCGCGAGGGGCACTTCGGCCTCATCGGGATGCGGGAGCGCGTGGAGAGCGTGGGCGGGGCCTGGGAGGTGCGCTCGACGCCGGGGGAGGGCACCGCGGTGCGGGTCGCGCTGCCGGCGACGCCGCGGCAGTCGACGCGCGGGATCATCGACCGGCTGGTCGTGTCATGACCTCCTCACCCGGCACCCGCGCGTGGCGGGGCGCCCCCGCCGGCGGGGGGAACGGCGGCACCGTCCTGCTCGTCGACGACGAGCGGATGCTGCGCCGCGAGCTGGCCGAGCTCCTCGCGGAGGAGGGCGTGGCGGTCGTCGGCGAGGCCGACAGCGGCATCGACGGCGTCGCCCTCGCCGCCCTCCTCGCGCCGGACGTCGTGCTGATGGACCTGCGCATGCCGGGGATGGGCGGCCTCGAGGCGACACGCCGCGTGCGGGCGTCGCTGCCCGGCACGCGGGTGATCATCCTGTCCGCCTACGACGACGCCGGGCTGCAGCAGTCCGCGCGGGAGGCCGGCGCGATCGGCTACCTCGTGAAGGGGTGTGCGGTCGACGACATCCTCGCGGCCCTCCACGCCGCGGCCGGAGCGGGGGACGGGCAGTGACCGTGACCCCGCCTGCGGCTGGCGAGCGCATCCGGGTGCTGCTCGCCGACGACGACCCGCACATCCGCGACGCGATCGGCGAGATCATCGCCGACGACGTCACGCTCGAGCTCGTCGCGACGGCGACGGACGCGCGGGAGGCGATCGCCCTCGTCGCCCGTCACAAGCCGGACGTCGCGCTGATCGACGTGCGGATGCCGGCCGGCGGCGGCCGGCAGGCGGCGCGGCGCATGCGGGACGTGTCCCCCGGCACCGCCGTCGTCGCCCTGTCGGCGGCGAGCGACCGGGACAGCGTCGTGAGCATGGTGGAGGCCGGGGCCGTCGGCTACCTCGTGAAGGGTATCCCGGAGCAGGAGCTGATCGACGGCATCCACCTCGCCGCCCTCCACGAGTCCGCCCTGTCCACCGAGGTCGCGGGGCACGTCGTGGGGGAGCTGTCGCGCAAGCTCGGCATCGAACGGGCGACGGAGGCGGTGCAGGAGCGGCGCGCCGCACGCATCCGCCGGGCCGTCGCCGGGACGGGGCTCGACATGGTGTTCCAGCCGATCGTCCACCTGCGCACGGGACGGCGCGTCGGACACGAGGCCCTCGCCCGGTTCGCCGGGACGCCGCCGCGCCCGCCGGACGCCTGGTTCCGCGAGGCGGCCGACACCGGCCAGCTCGTCGCCCTCGAGCTCCGGGCCGTGCGCGCGGCGCTCGCCGCGGTGGCGGAGCACCGGCCCGACGGGCTCGTGACGCTGAACGTGTCGCCCGAGACCGTCGCCACCGCCGCCCTCGCCGACGTGCTGCAGGAGCCCCCGTGGGGGCGGCCGGACACCGTGGTGCTGGAGATCACCGAGCACGCCCCCATCGCCGACTACGCGGCGGCGGCACGCTCGATCGACCGGCTGCGCGCCCTCGGCGTGCGGCTCGCCGTGGACGACGCCGGCGCCGGGTTCGCGAGCCTCGCCCACGTCCTCAAGCTCGCGCCGGACTTCATCAAGCTGGACATGAGCATCACCGCCCAGGTGGACCGGGACCGCGCGGTGCGGGCCCTCACCTCCGCCCTCGTCGGGTTCGCCCGCGAGACCGACGCGACGATCATCGCGGAGGGCATCGAGACGCCCCGCCAGCTCGAGACGCTCGCCGACATCGGCGTCCCCTGCGGGCAGGGGTTCCACCTGGGCCGGCCCGGCCCCCTGGACGCCG